>SVDL01000072.1 GCA_015057835.1 Lachnospiraceae bacterium | reverse complement strand
ATCGGCGGCAGCTGAAGAAGCAGGAACGGAAGCCGGAGCGCAGGGGGAGAGCGCCGCGGAAGAAACTGCTTCGGAACCGTCGGAAAAAACCGAAGCGGCTCCGGAAACGGAAAGCAGTGCGACGGCAGCACCGGAAGAGGGAACAGAAGGACAGGAAGAGAGCGAAGTCGCAGTAACTTCCCCGGAAGAGGAAGCTCCCGCGGAGGCAGCACCTGCGCAGGAACCGGCGAACACCGAATCTTCGGAAGAAATGCCGGCGGAAGAAACAACGGAGAGACCGGAAGATGCTGCTGTGACAGAGGAACCGGCGGAGATCCCGGAAGAAGAAGTGCCCGCGGAGGAGGTTCCCGCGGAAGAAGAGCCGGAAGAAGAATTTGCGGAAGTGCAGTGGCCGGAAGATGACGGCTATGAATATCAGGGCGGTCTTCTCAGCATGCAGAGCACGGCTCTCAAGCCCAAGCCGATCCTCTCCCGGAAAGTAGTCACTCTGCGCTCGGCCATCGACAAAGACTATGTTCTTGACGTGAAAGCAGCGGGTGTTGCCAATGCGACAGTTGTCCATCTTTATAAAGACAACGGGACGGACGCCCAGAAGTTTATCCTGCAGGAAAATTCGGACGGAACAGTGACATTTTTGAGCTATATGTGCGGCAAGGCACTCGACATCAAGGCGAATTCTTCCAAGAACGGCGCCCAAGTGCAGATTTATGCTTCTAACGGCACATCCGCCCAGAAATTCAAGATGGTCAAAAACAGCGACGGCACGGTGACGCTGAAGCATTCCACGAACGGTAAAGTTATCGATATTTCCGGCGCAAAAGCAGTCAATGGCAGAAAAGTCCAGCTGTATACGTCCAACGGCACAAAGGCGCAGAAATTTTATCTCGATCAGAAGACGGAGTATTACTTCGATTATTCCGACAATGACTGGCTGATCCGCTCCCGCATCAACAGCGCGTCGGTCCTCAATGTCGCGTCCTCTTCAAAGTCGAATGCCGGCAACGTCAATCTGTATGCGACGACGAGGGCGAAGAATCAGAGATTCACGATCGAACCGGTCGGCGCATACTACAAGATCATCAATGTCAACTCCGGCAAAGCGCTGGATGTCAAATCGGCCAAGAGCACGAACGGAACAAACATTCAGCAGTACACATGGAACGCGACGAAGGCGCAGCTCTGGAAGATTCAGCTGAATACGGACGGCTCCGTGACATTAGTCTCCGCGGTCAACAATACCAAGGTCATCGATATCAGCGGGGCGAAGACAGCCAACGGAACAAACGCGCAGCTTTATACTTCAAATGGCACCAACGCGCAGAAGTTCTTCCTTGTCAACGCGGATCTCGACTGGGATGCCGTCAATACGAAGAATACCGGCAAGAAGGTCTCCACGAGCCCCGAGAACCAGATCGTTCTCTCGAAGATCATCGGCGCGGTGGAATCCGGCGGACAGAATTATGAGAGCGGACTGAACTATACCGCGTACGCGCCGCCGTACAACAGCACATCCAAGGAATATACCATTACGCTCGGGTGGGCGCAGCATTACGGTGAAGACGCAAAAACCCTTCTGCAGATGATCCGTGACAGGATGAATAAGAACAAAGCAAATTCCTTCCATGAGTATGACAAGGGAGGACAGCTGGAAGCGATGCTGAAAGACAATGTCAACTGGCTGACTTATGAGAATCCTCACGTCATCAATTCCCGCTATGCTGACGGAAGAAAATCCGGATGGGATCCTTCTCAGTATGAATTCTATGAGCTGAAAGACGGTAAGAAGATCATTCAGAAAGAAAACGGAAAAACACTTACCCTGAAAGATCTCATTATTAAACTGATCAATACCAAGATCGGACGCGACTGCCAGGATGAGCTCTTCTTCAATAATATGCGCAGCAGTGTCGAATACTGTGAGAAAACATACACGACGGATGTCCGTGCGGTCATGATGTACTGCCAGATCAGGCATCTGGGAGGCGCAAGCGCTGCAAAGCGTGTTTTCGACAGATTGAACGGTGTTTATTCCGTCGACGGCATTATGGCCTCTCTCGCGCTGGACAGGCTCGACACAAGTAGCAGCAACCAGGTCGGCGATGACAAGTTCTGGTCACGCCATGAAAAATGCAAGGAATTCGTACAGAAGTACGCGATTCCGTAACCTTCCCCAAATTATTTAAAGTAACATAAACCGCAAAACCAATGCCCATTCGATTGTCGGATGGGCATTGACAATTCGGAGAAAACAGGATACATTATTTGGCGTAACCCGGACAGGAAATCAGAGATTGGAAGTACCGCATGGTTTTTAAAGACTGTCTCAATATGTATCTGGAGAAACTGGGGTGTACGGCGAGGGAACTGTCAGATGTATCGGATGTTTCTCCTGCCGTTCTGAGCCGCTATCGGAGCGGTGAAAGGGTACCCGGGGCGGAAAGCGCGCAGCTGACCGCGCTCGCCAAAGGAATAGCGATCCTCTCCGGGCACAAAGGACCTTCTCCTTTTTCCGAAGAGGAGGTCTACCTTGCCATGCTGCAGTCGATCACGGGGATCCGGATCGACTACAGTGCGTTTCTCATGAATCTGCACGCACTGCTCGCGGCGCTCTCTATCGGAAATAATGAGCTTGCCCGCGCTCTGAACCTGGATCCGTCCTATATTTCCCGCATTCTTTCCCAGAAGAGAAGACCGGCAGATATACCGTCCTTCATCGCGATGATCTCTTCTTATATCGCCCGCCGGTATAACAGCAAAAATGATATCCTCATTATTGCCGATCTCACAGACAGAAATACGGAGGAATTCAGGAGCGGAAAAAGCTATGCGGACGTTCTGGCGGAATGGCTCGGGACCGGTACCCGGATGAGGGTCAATAACGTCTCGAAATTCCTGCAGGCGCTGGACCGGTATGTGGAACAGCCGAACGAAGGAACGGAGGAAGAAGAGGAGAGCAGCCGTACGTTTTTGGAAGCCTTTCCCGAAAAGAGAATGTACCGGGGCTATCAGGGAATGTATGAAGCGGAAACGGATTTCCTTCGAATGGCCGCGGCACAGGAAGCTCCCGGAAAAGTGATCGTTTACTCGGACTGGCCGATGGAAAAGATGCAGGCGGATGAAGAACTCAGAAAGAGAAGACTGAGAAATCTTCGCGCGATTATACGGCACGGCGGGACGATTTACGTGATTCACAATATCCACCGGCCGTTCCGGGAGATCATGGAGTCTTTGGAATACTGGGTCCCGTTTTACATGACAGGAAAAGTCTTTCCCTACTATCTGAAAATGCCGCAGGGAGACCCGTTCCTGCGCATACAGGGAATCTGCGGGGATCTTGCTTTCGCCGGAACTGGCATCTCCGGTCATGAGAAGGAGGGCAGGATATTTGTCGCCAGAAACAAAGAGGATGTCGATTTCTGCAGGCAGGAACTGGACTGGCTCTTAAAAAGCGCAGTCCCCCTTATGGAGATCTTTGTGCCCGGCATAGAAGAATTTTATACCGGGATCTGGAAGGAAACGCTGGAACAGCCGGGGAAAAGAACCGTCGAGATGTGCTCGCTGCCGATCTTTACGATCTCGGATTCCCTTCTCACATCCATGATGGACAGGCTCGCGATACGGGGGAAGGAGAGAGAAGAGGTTTTCTCCTACGTGCGATTTATGAAGGAAACTGCAGGAAAGAGCATTGACCAGTCCGTGTTCCAGCTGATCGTACCGGACCCGGATGAAAACGCATTTTCAAGGGGACATTACGTTCTGTCCCTCGCAGGACTTCTGAAAGGCCGGGAATATCCTTATACCTATGAAGAATACCGGGAGCACTTAAGACTCACGGAGGAACAGGAAAGATCCACGAGAGGGCTGATCGTTTCCCGGGTCTCCACCCCGGTTTACAGAAATCTGAACCTGATTTTCCACGAGGAGCACTGCCTGCTCATAACGAGAAACAGTTCTCCGGGAATCAACATTTTTATGCAGGCCCCGGGAATCCTGCAGGCATTTGAAAACTTTACACTGAAAATGGAGCACACAGGCCAGACAGAATGAAACGGAGACAGCATATGGAAGCAGTCATTTTTGATGTGGACGGAACGCTCTGGGACGCCGCTGACTCAATGGCATACGGATGGACAAATGTCATGAACGAGCGGTTCGACCCTGACTTCTTTGTAGACGGAAATATGATCCGCCCGATCCTTGGAAGAACGCCGGTGGAACTGGCAGGCGATCTCATGCCGACGATCCCTGCGGAGAAGGCGGAGGATATTTTCCATATTCTTGCCGAAGGAGAACTGCCTTATATACGGGAAGCGTCCCCTGATGTTTATGATGGATTCCGCACGGTGCTTCCGAAACTCGCGGAAAAGTACAAACTGTTTATAGTAAGCAATTGTGACGCCGGGTATATCGAGATGTTTCTTGAGGTGACCGGTCTCGGGGACCTCTTTGAAGGACATCTGTGTCCGGGAGATACCGGCGAGGGAAAAGCGGAAAACATACGTACGGTTATGGAGGAATACGGCATTTCCGAAGCGGTCTATGTGGGGGATACCGATAAAGACAGCCGGGAATGTGCAAAAGCGGGAGTGCCGTTCATTTACGCATCCTACGGCTACGGGAAGACGGACAGTTACACGGCGCGGATCGGTTCGCCGCTGGAGCTTCCGGAAGTACTGGACGAAATGTGAGAGACTATGGAGACGAACAGAGGCAGGGAGGAGACCGTTCTCCTGAAAGAAGATGAAAAATATATGAGAGAGGCGATCCGTCAGGCAGGGAAGGCGGAGAAGCTTATGGAAGTTCCGATCGGATGCGTGATCGTGAGAGACGGGAAGATCATCGCCAGGGGATATAACAGACGGAACACCGACGGGAGCACGCTGGCGCATGCGGAACTGGCTGCGATCCGGAAAGCCTGCGCAAAAGCCGGCGACTGGAGACTTGAAGACTGCACGCTGTATGTCACTCTGGAACCCTGTCCCATGTGCGCGGGAGCGATCATTCAGGCCCGCATTCCCCGGGTCGTGATCGGCTGCATGAATCCGAAAGCCGGCTGCGCGGGTTCGGTGATGAATCTTCTGCAGGTGGAGAGGTTTAATCATCAGGCGGAGGTGACGTATCATGTGCGGGAGGAGGAATGCTCCCGGATGCTGACGGAGTTTTTCAGAAAACTCAGGGAATTCAAAAAGAAAGAAAAAGCGGATGCGGAGCTTTTGCAGATGACAGAAAACGGGAGCTGCTGATAGTATCGCAGCTCCCGTTTGGTACGGAGAGAGTGGGATTCGAACCCACGCGCCGGTAACCCGACGACCGCATTTCGAGTGCGGCTCGTTATGACCACTTCGATATCTCTCCTTATAAAGGTGCGCGCCTTCTGCGCACTGCTTGATTATACATACTTTAGGTTGTAAAATCAATGCTGAACTTCGTTTTTTTTGGAGGCAGATCATGGCAGTTATCAAAAATATCCGGCAGGAGACAAACTACCGGTTTCTCAATTTTTTTACCCTCGACGCCGTCAACAAGGCGGGAAATCCAAAAGAATACTATGTGGTGTCCCGCGCGAGGAGTATCGATGAGCTCAAAATGAAAACGCGCGTCAACAAACCCGACGGCGTCACGATCTACTCTCTGTACGGTGAGAAAAGGGATAAGGTCGTGCTGGTCCGCCAGTACCGCTATCCCGTGGACCATTTTGTATACGAATTTCCGTCGGGGATCGTGGACGAAGGGGAGACTTATCGGGAAGCGGCGGTCCGGGAAATGAAAGAGGAGACCGGACTTGTCTTCCGCGCGATGGATGTGGACCCCGCTTACGAGATGCCGCGGTTCCAGACTGTCGGGATGACGGATGAATCCTGCGCGATGGTCTTCGGATTCGCAGAGGGGATCCCTACCTCTGCCGGAGAGGAGGAAGGAGAAGAGATCGAGGTCGTGATCGCCGACAGGGAGGAAGTCCGCAGGATCATGAGGGAAGAATATATGGCGAGCGTGTGTGCCTATCAGCTCTCCCATTTCCTCGCGGATGAGGATCCGTTCGCTTTTCTCAAGGCACTTTAATGAACCGTTTTTTCGCGGGCGGGAATTGCCCGGAGACAGCAGGATTATACTGTGAGACTGTTTGACATGAATAACCGCTTAGCGTATAATAAATCACTAAATTTGATATTATCCTAAGGAGGGACCCGTTTGCGGGAGGATCCCTTAGATTATTTTTTTGGAAGGAGCAGGATCGATGCAGATCTATGAAGAACTGAAGGCGCGCGGACTCATCGCGCAGGTGACGGACGAAGGAAGGATCAGAGAACTTGTCAATAACGCGAAAGCGACATTTTACATCGGATTTGATCCTACGGCGGACAGTCTTCATGTAGGACATTTTATGGCGCTTTGCCTTATGAAGAGACTTCAGATGGCAGGCAACAAGCCGATCGCGCTGCTCGGCGGCGGTACGGGAATGATCGGCGATCCGTCCGGTAAGACGGATATGAGAAAAATGCTAACGCCGGAACTGATCAATCACAATATCGAATGCTTTAAGAAACAGATGAGCCGTTTTATCGATTTCTCGGACGGCAAGGCAATCATGGTCAACAATGCCGACTGGCTTCTGAACCTCGGCTACATCGATTTCCTGAGAGAGATCGGACCGCACTTTACCGTGAACCGCATGCTGACGGCGGAATGCTACAAACAGCGCTGGGAGAAAGGCCTCACGGTCTTTGAATTCAACTATATGCTGATGCAGGCATATGATTTCTACAGACTGTACTGCGACTACGGCTGCAACCTGCAGTTCGGCGGCGATGATCAGTGGAGCAATATGCTGGCCGGAACCGAACTGATCCGCAGAAAGCTCGGAAAAGACGCGGAAGCGATGACCCAGGTCCTCCTTCTTAATTCCGCGGGACAGAAGATGGGCAAGACCGTCAGCGGAGCTGTATGGCTCGACGCGAATAAAACGACACCGTATGAGTTCTATCAGTACTGGAGAAATGTTGCCGACGCAGATGTCCTCCGCTGCATCCGCCTTCTTACGTTCCTTCCGCTCGAACAGATCGACGAGATGGACAAATGGGAAGGCAGCCAGCTGAACCGCGCGAAGGAGATCCTCGCCTGGGAACTCACCTCTCTTGTCCACGGAGAAGAGGAAGCGGAGAAGGCGCAGGCCGCCGCAAAAGCCCTGTTCGCGGGAGGAACGGCAAATGCCGACATCCCGCAGGTCGTCCTGCATGACGAGGATTTTGAAAATGACGAGATCGGCGTCATCGCGCTGAACGTCAAAGCCGGATTCGCGAAGTCCAACGGTGAGGCGCGCCGCTCCATCCAGGAGGGCGGTTTCTACGTCAATGACGCAGCCGTGAAGGATATTTACGCGAAGCTCTCCAAAGAAGAACTCGCAAAGGGCGAGACCATGATCCGCCGGGGCAAAAAACAGTACCGGAAGATCGTTGTCGAATAAAGATTCCGGAGCACGCCCGGCGCTGCCTGACTTGGGCAGCGCCTTTTCAGAATAAGAAGCGCGTAAACAAACGCGAACGGAAGGACGGGCAGGAGCCCGGGGAGGAAACGATGATCTCAAAGAAAATGGAAGGATTTGTAAAGAACAGTTCCGCGATCCGCGCTATGTTTGAGGAAGGTCAGAAGATGGCAGCGGTTTACGGGAAAGAAAATGTCTACGACTTCAGCCTCGGCAACCCAAATGTGCCCGCGCCGGATGCTGTTAACGAGAGCATGATCGACATTCTCCGCACGGAATCTCCGGTCATGGTTCACGGCTATATGAATAACGCCGGATATGAAGATGTCAGGTCCGCGATCGCGGAAAGCCTGAATAAGCGCTTCGGCATGAACTATGACGCGGAATGCCTGATCATGACGGTCGGTGCGGCCGGCGGCATGAACATTGTTCTGAAATCTCTCCTGAATCCGGGGGATGAAGCGATCACATTTACCCCCTATTTCGGTGAATACCGCTCCTACGTCGGCAACTACGACGGCGTGCTGGTAGAATCCCCGGTGGACGGCGTTACTTTCCAGCCAGATCTCGATGCACTGGCGGAAAATGTAACCGACCGGACCAGAGTAGTGATCATCAATTCTCCGAACAATCCCACCGGCGTTGTTTATACGGAGGAGTCGATCCGCGGCGTTGCGGAAGTCATGGAGGCAAAACAGAAAGAATTCGGCCATGAGATCTATATTTTCGCCGACGAGCCGTACCGCGAGCTAGTATACGGAGATGTTACGGTCCCCTATATTCCGAAATATTACCGCAACACGATCGTGGGATACTCCTACAGCAAATCCCTCTCCCTTCCGGGCGAGCGCATCGGATATGTCGCTCTTTCCCGCGATGTGGATGATTTTGAAAATGTATACGCCGCCGCAAAGACGGCCAACCGCATCCTCGGATTTGTCAACGCCCCGTCTCTGCAACAGCGCGCGATCGCGAGATGCCTTGACGAGAAGACGGATGTCGCGTATTACGACAGAAACCGGAAGACTCTCTACGACGCGCTGACTGCAGACGGATTCACCTGCGTCCGCCCGGACGGCGCTTTCTATCTGTGGATGAAATCCCCGGAACCTGACGAAAAAGCGTTCTGCAGCAAGGCGAAAGAGAAGAGGATCCTTGTGGTGGGCGGCTCTTCCTTCGGTTGCCCGGGTTTTGTCAGGATCGCTTACTGCGTCTCCTATGAGACCATCTGCGGATCCCTTCCCGGATTCGCGGAACTTGCTGAAGAATACGGACTCCGCTGAACGGAAAGGAATGGATCGGTATGCCGCTGTGGGAAGATAAGATCCGGAAGGTCGTGCCCTATACGCCGGGTGAACAGCCGAAAGAGGCCGGAATCATCAAACTGAATACGAATGAAAATCCTTATCCGCCTTCTCCCGCCGTAAAACGCGCACTGACGGATCTGCCGGATACCGATCTCAGAAAGTATCCGGATCCTGCGGTGTCGGAGCTTGTCGGCGCGTTGGCGTCGCGTTACGGCAGAAAGCCGTCTGAAGTTTTTGTCGGCGTCGGGTCGGACGATGTCCTCGCGATGTGCTTCCTCACATTCTTCAACAGCAAGGACAAAACGGTCCTGTTTCCGGACATCACTTACAGTTTCTACGATGTATGGGCGGATCTGTTCCGGATTCCCTATGAGACCATTCCTCTTGACGACGCCTTCCGGATCCGCCCGGAACAGTACATCCGGGAGAACGGAGGAATCGTTTTTCCCAATCCCAATGCGCCGACGGGCAGAGCAATGCCGCTCGCTGATGCTGAGAAGATTATCGCGGCGAATCCCGGCAGCATCGTAATCGTCGATGAGGCTTATGTGGACTTCGGCGCGGAAAGCGCGGTGGGACTGATCCCGAAATATGACAATCTGATCGTCGTGCAGACATTCTCCAAATCCCGTTCGCTGGCAGGAATGAGGATCGGGTATGCTCTCGGTAATGAAAAACTGATTGGATACCTGAATGACTGCAAATACAGTTTCAACTCCTATACCATGAACCGCACGACGATCGCGGCGGGATGCGCGGCGCTCTCCGATGAAAAGTGGTTTCAGAAACACGTTGGAAAAGTCATCCGGACCAGGGAGCGCGCGGAGAAGGAATTTGCCGCGCTGGGCTTTAGGTTTTATCCGTCCGCATCCAATTTTCTTTTCGTGACTCATCCGGAAAAACCTGCGGCAGAGATTTTCGAAGAGCTCCGGAAACGGCACATCTATGTGCGCTATTTCGCGAAGCCGCGGATCGACAATTATCTCAGAGTGACGATTGGGACAGAGGAGGAAATGGATGTTCTTTTTGCTGCCCTGAAAGAGATTCTGGCCTGAACAGACTAACTTACTGAAGGATAACAGATACTTATGGAATCATTTATACAATGGTTTGCGTCCCATCTGTCCTGGCTGCCTCCGCAGCTGGCGGTTTTTGTGATCTCCCTGTTTCCGATTCTGGAGAACCGCGCGGGCATTATCCTGGCGTTTATGCTGAAGCTGCCTCTCTGGGAGGCAATCCTGTTTTCAGCGATCGGGAATATTCTGCCGATCCCGTTTATTCTTCTTTTTATCCGGAAGATCTTTGACTGGCTCCGCCCGACGAAGTTCTTCGGCGGGATTGTGAAAAAACTGGAAGACCGGGCGATGAAAAAGAGCGACGGCGTCCGGAAAGCGGAATTTATGGGGCTGCTTCTGTTCGTCGGTATTCCTCTGCCGGGAACGGGAGGATGGACGGGATCTTTGATCGCGTCGCTACTCGAAGTAGACATTAAGAAGGCGAGCATCGCCATTCTGTGCGGGATCGCCCTGGCAGCGACCATTGTATCCCTGCTCACCTACGGCGTGATCGGGCATATAGCCTGAAGAAGGAGACGAAAACTATGGCTCAGAACAAAGTGAGACACCTGGGCGTCATCATGGACGGCAACCGCCGCTGGGCGAGAAAGCATATGCTGGAAAGCGTCATGAAAGGCCATGAGAAGGGTGTTGACACATTTATCGATATCTGCAAGTGGTGTGAAGAGGAGGAGATCCCCTATCTCACGGTCTACGCCTTTTCGACGGAAAACTGGAACCGGTCCGTACAGGAGGTCTCCAGCCTGTTCGCACTTATGGAGCGTTTCTTTAAAAAAGAAGTGCAGACCTGTATTGAGCGCGATATCCGCATGGTGATCGTAGGAGACCTCTCAAGGCTCGATCCGGATGCCAGAGAGACGGTCCGCCGCACGATGGAGATGACAAAAGACTGCAAAACACTGACCTGCCAGGTCGCCATCAGCTACGGCGGCCGCGATGAGATCCTGCGCGCGGCGCGTCATTTCGCGGAAGACGTCAGGGAAGGGATCGCGGTTCCTTCTGATCTCACAGAAGACATTTTTGAGCGGTATCTCGATACGGCGGGCGTGCCGGACATCGATTTCGTCATCCGCACCGGAGGCAACAGAAGACTTTCCAACTTCTTCCCGTGGCAGACTGTCTACTCGGAGATCTGGTTTACGGATACGCTCTGGCCGGATTTCACAAAGGAAGAACTCCGGGAAGCTCTGGCATATTATGAACAGATACAGATCAATAAGGGGAAATAAGAACGCCGCAGCAGAAGAACTGCCGGCACAGATACTCGGATAATGGAAAAGAAAAACACTTTTTTAGAGTTTTATGCGGAATCCAGAGGACGCCTGGAGCAGAAGATCCGGGAGTACAACGGGAAGACGGCACAGGAACCTCATCCGCTTCTGAAACCATTTTTTGAAGATTTTGCGGATCTTAACGAGGGAGGCAAGCTCCTTCGGGGCGTCTTCGTGAATCTGGGCTATGCCCTTGCGCGTGCGGAACAGGAAAAGGGGAATTCGGAGGAGGAATCTCCCGCTGAAAAAAGCCGTGCGTCGTCAGTGAGCGATCCTCTTGCCATGGCATTTGAGATCTTCCAGACGGCTGTTCTCATCCATGACGATGTCATTGATCATGCGGAGCTCAGAAGAGGGAAAAGAACGGCGCATTTCCGTTACGCGGACAGACTCACTGAAAGAAATATCACGGATCGTGCGGGAGATACCCCTGCCTCCGCCGCTGTCTGTCTCGGTGATGCGGGGCTGTATGCGGCAAATCTTATGATCGCTGAGAATCTGAGCTCCGATCCGGCTCTCGGAAAGCTGATCGCCTATTTTGACAGCGTCGTGATCGACACGATCCGGGGAGAACTTCTGGACGTGATCCTGCCCTGCGAGATCGGAGATCCCTCAAGGAGCCCCGCAGAGTCGGATCAGCTTCTTATGCAGTCAGTCCGGGAGATCTATCATCTCAAGACCGCCCGGTATTCCGTGATCGGCCCGCTGCACCTTGGCATGCTGCAGGGCGGAGCTTCTCCGGAACTCATGGAACTTGTGGACTGCTTCGCGGATGAGGCGGGAACCGCATTCCAGATCAAAGATGATATTTTCGGGATCTACGCTGATGAGAAGAAGCTCGGAAAGGATATCGGCAGCGATATCGCCGAGGCAAAGCTGACGATCCTCTATGAATATGTAAAACTCCATGATCCTGCGGC
The DNA here is from genome assembly GCA_015057835.1 of Lachnospiraceae bacterium. Taxonomy (GTDB): domain Bacteria; phylum Bacillota; class Clostridia; order Lachnospirales; family Lachnospiraceae; genus Chordicoccus. Next base: position 834 of record SVDL01000072.1, on the reverse strand, counting down.
ACATGAAGAACTTCTCAAAGATTACGGGCATGCCCCCGTGACTGAAGAGATGCTGCGCCGTGTGCAGAACATTTTCCGGGAGAGCGGCGCTTACGATTACGCCCGGGAGGAGATGGAGAAATGCTTTGGAAGAGCGTCGGAATATCTTGAGAAAACGGCTCTTCCCGAGAGCGAAAAGGAAATGCTTCGCGGTCTTGTAAACTATCTGCGGGGACGCGATAAATAATAAAACGGCTGAGCTTCAGCCATGGATAGAAATATCCCGGATCAATCAGTAAAGGAGAAACACATGTACACTGTCAACGCCAACTATCAGGAACTGCAGGGAAGCTATCTGTTTTCTACGATCGCCAAAAAAGTAGCTGCTTACAAGGAGGCGCATCCGGGATGCAATGTCATTTCGCTGGGGATCGGCGACGTGACGCAGCCGCTGCCGGATGCCGTCATTAAAGCTCTTCACAGCGCCGTTGACGAGATGGCGGATGTTGCTACCTTCCATGGGTACGCGCCCGATCTCGGCTATTCCTTCCTGCGGGAAGCCATTGCGGAAAATGATTACCGCGCGAGGGGATGTGATATCGCTGCAGACGAGATCTTCGTTTCCGACGGTGCCAAATCCGATTCCGCCAATATCCAGGAACTTTTCGGAGCGGAAGACGTGATCGCGGTGTGCGACCCGGTCTATCCGGTCTATCTCGACTCCAACGTCATGGCGGGCAGAGCCGGAAAATTTGATCCGGCAACGGGGCGCTATACCAGGGTCGTCTACATGCCCTGCACAAAGGAAAATGATTTTATCGCGACCCCGCCGGAAACGCTGCCGGATATTATCTA
>SVDL01000175.1 GCA_015057835.1 Lachnospiraceae bacterium | reverse complement strand
CGGGGAAACGCCGGAAGAAGCACTGTCCCGGGAAATCCGCGAAGAACTGACGGCGGATATTTCTGTAGAAGAATATCTTACCACCGTAGAATACGATTACCCGGAGTTTCATTTATCGATGGAATGCTACTGGTGCAGCGTAAAAGAAGGACAGCTGGTACTTCTGGAACATGAGGCGGCCAGATGGCTTCCGCTGAATGATCTGCGTCAGGTGAACTGGCTTCCGGCGGATGTTCTGGTGATTGATGAAATTGAAAATACAACCGTCGCATTCTCGTGACTTGAGTCGTGAGTTAGCCGGACCCGATCGGAGATCGCGATTTACGACGAAAGCAACAGAAAGTTGCTTGTTGAACACGCGTTCCGGAGCGCATAATAGAGTCATAAAAATACGGGAGGTGTTTGCGTGGAGACAAAAGAAATACTGAAAGCACTTCGTGAGAAGCATCATCTTACGCAGGATCAGATGGCGGAACGCGTTATGGTCACAAGACAGGCGGTGAGCCGCTGGGAAACCGGCGAGACACAGCCCAATACAGATACGCTCCGCATCCTGTCGAAAGAGTTTAATGTATCGATCAATACGCTGCTTGGTTCACCGAGACAGCTGATCTGTCAGTGCTGCGGGATGCCGCTTGAAGATGCAATTATCGGCAGAAATAAAGATGGTTCGATGAATGAGGATTATTGTCAGTGGTGTTATGCGGACGGAACCTACACCTACAGCGATATGGATGACCTGATCCGTGTGTGTATTCCCCAGATGGTGAAGCAGGGCTTTTCGGAAGAGCAGGCCCGCACTTACATGAAAGAAAAACTGCCGACGCTGGATTACTGGAAGCGCTATGAGGAACTCAGCGATAACGGACAGTTTGAAGAATTCAAAAAGAAACTGATCGGGGAAATCAATGATCTGCGCATCGAAGGAATGCCAAAGGTAGAAAACCTGAATGCATTAGTGGGGAAATACGTGAATCTGGAATACCGGCTTCCCGGCGGGAACAGGGTGAAATTTCTTGACGACCAGACGACGTACCTGGGAAATCAGCTGGAATCAGAAATCAGGGAAGGCCTCTGCTTTGGCGTTCTCGCAAATATGGAGTTTATTCTCGTTTGCACTTATGAAAAAGACGGGGAGAACCCGGAACTGATTCTTTACAGAAAAAGATAAAAACAGATGATCATAAATCATCATTTCAAACGCAGCTTATTTTACGGCGGGCTGCCGGCTTCGGCCGGCGGCCTGTTTTAAATGCAGTTTTTTCTTGCAAACCGAACATATGTTTGGTATTATGGGGTTGCAGAAGGCGGAGCAGACTGCTCCAGATAGAAATGTGGCGCATTTTGTGCGCATTTCTGCAGAATGAGATGAAATACACTTCAGGAGGTGTTTTTATGCAGCACAAAGATCCGGAGCTGATGAAGAAGATCAATACCTATGTCAGCGCGTTTTACCTGGATCACGACCGGACGCCGTCGACCACAGAGATCGCAAAGACATTTGGAATTTCCAGAAGCAGCGCCCAGCGCTACCTGGTCGCGATGAATGAAAAAGGCATGCTTTCCTATCAGAACGGAAAGCTTGCGGCCGGGAAGATAGATAAGCTTCGGACCGACCGGCAGAAGGCGCCGCTGGTCGGCAGTATTCCCTGCGGAGAACTGACTTACGAGGAGGAAAATGTCGAATGCGTGACGACGCTTCCGACGGCGATCTTTGGCGTTGGTCCCTTCTATATTCTGCATGCCACCGGTGATTCCATGGAGGATGAAGGAATTGAGGACGGGGATCTGGTCGTTGTCCGTCAGGAGGGCGATCCGAAGAAGGGAGACCTGGTCGTTGCCCTTGACGAAGAGAACCGGAATACGCTGAAGAAATACGGCGGCCGTGACCGGAAAACCCGGAAAGCGATTCTTCAGTACTGCAACCAGACGGTCTACGGGGATAAAAAGATTCTGGTAAAAGATCTGGTCTGCCAGGGGGTCGTCAGCCACGTGATCAAGAAAAAGTGAGGCGGGGAGGCGGAGTTAAGGCTTATGGAGAGAACATTCATCTGTGTTGATCTGAAGTCCTACTATGCCTCTGTGGAGTGTGTACACCGCGGTCTGGATCCTTTGCGCGCAAACCTGCTGGTGGCGGATCCGTCGCGGTCCGATCAGACGATCTGCCTTGCCGTATCTCCCGCCCTGAAAGCCATGGGAGTTCCGGGGAGACCGAGACTCTTCGAAGCCAGACAGAAGATCCGGGAGTATGAAGCCAGGCACCGCACAAAAGTGGAATATATCATTGCCGTGCCGCGGATGGCGGAGTATGAACGGATCTCAGCGCAGATCTACGGGATCTATCTCAGGTATGCCGCCCCGGAAGATATACATGTGTACTCGATTGATGAGTGCTTCATCGACTGCACCGGTTATTTGCATATGTACCGGGAGGAGTCCGGAAGGTCCGGCACCGGTCCGGCCCGCGTCATGGCGATGACCATGATCCGGGACGTTCTTGCGGAGACAGGCATCACGGCGACTGTCGGGATCGGAACCAACCTGTATCTGGCCAAAATCGCGATGGATATCGTGGCCAAAAAATCTCCGGCCGATAAGGACGGCGTGCGGATCGCGGAGCTGAATGAGGATTCTTACAAGTTTCTGCTCTGGGAACACCGGCCGCTGACGGATTTCTGGCAGATCGGTCCGGGGAAGGCCAGGCGGCTTTACGGGGCCTGCATGTATACGATGGGAGATATTGCCGAGCGGACCCAGTGGGATGAGGAGTTTTTTTATAAGACCTTTGGGATCGACGGGGAGATCCTGATCGATCACGCATGGGGGATTGAGCCGGTCACGATGCAGGACATCAAGTCCTACCGGAGCGCGGGCCATTCCCTGAGCAACGGGCAGGTGCT
>SVDL01000071.1 GCA_015057835.1 Lachnospiraceae bacterium | reverse complement strand
TCAGCTGGTCCAACCAGACACTGGCGATGATTGTTCTGTGGGCAGGCGCTATGTTCCTTGCCAAGAATAAGAAAAACTTCTGGATCTGCGCGGTACCGGCGACGTTCATGAGCGCGGTCTCCTCGACCTACTTCTGCATGGCAGGTGAATGCCTCGGGCTGATCCCGTTCTTCAAGAACAATAAGGCTGTCGGCTATCCGGTAGGTATTATCGTAGCGATCGCATTCCTCGCGCTTTTCTTAAGCAAAGCGAAAAAAGCCGCCGATAAATAAACGGACCGCGGCTGGATGTTCTTCGCAGACGCGAATGCAAAAAGCTTAATCTTTAAAGGACAGAAGAACACTCTTCTGTCCTTTTCTCAATAAAAAGAGTAAAATGGAAAAGAAGGTTAGTTACTTCTATTCATCAGGAGGCTGTTTATGATCCTCGCACCCCGTCCGATCGGCAAAGGAACATTTCCTGCCGATGTATTGGAGAGTGACGTCCGTACATGCATCAAAGCCGGTCCCTGCGGGCTCGGTAAAAAGGCGCTCTATATCGGAAGCCGTTTTCTTGACCGCCGTTTTTATATTCCGTGGACGGAAGTCCGTCGCGTCTTTAAACGCGTAGCCATGAGCGAAGGCGGCTTTTCCGGCAAGGGAATTTTCGGATCGATGGCTTTTTTAGTTGTCGAGTATGGCAGCGGTCTCGAAAAGGAATGCCGCTTCAAAAATGAAGGCGTTCTCGACAGACTTCTCGAAGAGGTCGAAAAAGAACATCCCGAGATTCCTGTGCACAGCGTTTCCGCGGAAAAGAAACTCGCTGAGGCACGGGCAGCGGAAGAAGCACGCTATAAAAAGAATCTTACGCCCGAAGCAGAGAATGCTGTATCCCTTCTCAGAAAGGAACAGGCATTTCTTGAGAGCCGCTCTTCTCTTGCAGGTATGCTCACAGCTGCCGCAAAGCAGAAACGGATCATAGACAATATGAGTCCTGCATTCCGTATCGGCGGCGCTGTTCTTGGCATTCTCGGGATTATTGCCGCCCTCTATGGACTGATCGGTCTACTGACACACAACGCGTGGGCTCTTTATTTTCTGATCGGCGGCGGAGCTGTCTTCTTCATGACGCTGTCAACCAATACATTTCCGAATAAGTGGAACAGCAAAAAGACGGCCCAGAATGACTGGGATCAAGCTCTCCGGGATATGAAAGAATATCTCGCAGGGCGGCCGTCCTTCTCCGTTCCCGCGCAGTACGCGCATCCCGTCGTTCTTGAGCGGATGATCCGGGTGATCCGGGAAGGAAGGGCAGACAATACGGCGGATGCTCTCCGGCTCATGAAAGAAGATCTGAAGGCACTCAATTCTTCTGTAAAAGTCTCTCAGAAGGAATATGATGAAGTGGTGAAAATCAAACCCCTCTTCCTTGTCTGCGGCTATGCGGACGAGATCTGAACAAAGGTTGGTAAACATGCAGACATTATTGGAATTTCTCGAAGAAGAAGGCGTAGACAAAGCACTCCTTGCGGGCGTAAAGCGCTTCCGGGATTCTTTGGCCGATGCGGACAGTATGAAAGACCGCATTCCCGACCCGGAGTACTATTATTACGGCAAAGAGACCTGGAACCTGGCGATCGCCGCAATTCTTGCAGGTAAGAATCTTCTGCTCGCCGGACCGAAAGCGACGGGAAAAAATGTTCTTTCCGAAAATATAGCCGCCCTTTTCGGCCGTCCCCTCTGGAATGTCTCGTTCCACGTCAATATGGACGCGTCTTACCTGATCGGCACCGACACTTATAACGGAAATGCCGTCGTATTCCGGCCGGGTCCCATCACCCAGTGCGCTCTGAACGGAGGGTTCGGGATCCTGGACGAGATCAATATGGCTAAGAATGAGGCGCTGGCAGTTCTGCACGCCACACTCGATTTCAGGCGCTGTCTCGATATCCCCGGATATGACCGGATCCCTCTCCGGCCGGAAACGCGTTTTATCGCGACCATGAATTACGGCTACGCCGGCACAAGAGACCTCAATGAGGCGCTTGCATCCCGTTTCGCGGTGCTCAATATGCCGCAGATCTCCGAGGAGAATCTTGAAAAACTGATTACAAGGCGCTATCCCACGATCCGCAAAAACATCGCGGGACAACTTGTAAAACTGTATTCGGAACTGATGCGCAAGGCCGAAAGCGCGGAGATCTCCGATGCTGCGCTGGATCTTCGGGGTCTTCTGGACGCCATAGCTCTCATGAAAGAGGGCCTTAAGTCCGGTGACGCTCTGGCGATGTGCATTGAAAACAAGAGTTTTGACCCCTATGAGAGAGGTCTTATCCGGGATGTGATCCGCGCGAGGATCCCCTCGGAAATGACTTCGGAAATGGTTTTTGAGGCGTAATTCAAAACAGGCGTTATAAGATATGATCAAGAAGCATTACAGCGGCAGTGCGCGCAGAGCAAGGAATATTCTGTGGAACGCGGCGGGAAGATATGATTTCGACCCGCCTTTTCTGGCGTTCTTTCCGAACGGCGCCCCCGACAACTACTTCAATATGGTCATAGGTCTGGCCGAAAAATGGTTCGGCCTCGATCGCCTGTATCGGTTTTTTGAACAGTATGAGGACATAAGACGCAGGGATGAATTCGACGCCTATTTGTGGCTCGGGCTGGAAAACTGCCTTTACGAGAAAGAAGTTGCGGAACGGCCGGTCCTGAAATCCCTGCGCGAAGAAAGAGCCCACCGCTTTTTCGCCGAACAGGCGAATCTCTCGAGGCAGCAGATGGAATATCAAAGCGTTCCCGTCTACAACCAGCAGGAAACGCGCTGGGCATCCGTTCTCGGACGCCGCCTTCCTCTTCTGTCCGCAAAGGAAAAGAAGATTGCGGAAGCCCTGCGTTTTTCCGGGGAATGGGATCTTGACGAACTGCTTGATAAAATGGCGGCCTTCCTGAAGGAATTTTTCCGCTACGAATATAATCCGGAAGTCAAAAATACAAAAGCGCCGAAACAGGCAGGCCCGCTGGCAAAGCTTTTCCTGCGGCACGTCCAGAAACAGAATGACTGCCTGATCATCCGCACGGGCACGGGAGAAGGCGATCACGAAAGGGCTGTGCAGCTGCAGCACGGCGCGTCAAAACTGCACGCAGATCCGTCTGAGGCCGATACACAGTACATTCGCGAGCTCTTCGGACATTCTTACCTGAATGAACGCGATCTGTATACTTTGGAGAATAATATCTGCACGGAAGAAGATGCTGACTGCAGAATATGGATCGCTGCTTCTTCCGCAGGGAATCCAGATACGCAGAATAAGGAAGTACTCTCCTCCCTCGAAGACATCGCGAAACAGAGACGGAAAAATGAAACCTTTTTTGCGGAGCACGCTGCCATTGTACGCCATACCGTGACGGATCTCAGCACGCGGATCGAAACGGTGCTGTCATCGTATCTGAAACATTTGCCGGAACCGTCCCGTGCGGGGCGGATCCGTCCGGAGAAAGCGTACCGCCTTCCGCTGCTTCACGACGACCGCATTTTTCTTAAAAACGGGGAAGAGACAGAACCGGAGATCTGCGTCGATCTGCTTCTTGATGCTTCCATGTCGAGACTGAATTCCCAGGAAGCCATCTCCTGTGAGGCTTATATTATTGCAGCGAGCTTTCAAAAACTTCATATTCCTGTCAGGATATCCCAGTTCCGTTCTCTCAGGGGATATACGGTCACACAGATCCTGAAAGACTGGAAAGAGACGGATCTGCGCGGCGTGCTCGGGTATTTTGCCGGCGGATGGAACCGGGACAGTCTCGCACTGAAATCCATTGCCGGACTCGAAGATTCGTATGTGACAGGGAAGACAAGACTTCTTTTCATAATGACCGACGCAAGTCCAAACGACACCACACCTCTTGCGGGAGAGGGACTGCGGATGAACCGGGAATATGAAGGCGCGGCCGCTGTAAAAGCAGTGGAAAATGCTGTCCGGAGCATCAGAAAAGACGGCATCCGCGCGGGAGCCGTCTTTCATGGCAATTCCGGTCACCTCGATGATCTTCACGAGATCTACGGTCAGAGCTGTGTGAGGATCCGGAAGGTGACGCAGCTCGCCCAGGGCGTCAGCGATCTGATGCTGATGATGCTGAGAGAACTGCGTTCCTGATCTTGAAAAAGACGAAAAGGCGCGGCTTTCCATGGCGGAAGCTCAGAAGGAACTGCAGAAGATCCGCAGCAAAGACGACCTGTATCCTTTCATGTCAGCGAAAACAGATGAGATCATGAAACATCTCAGTGATCTTTTGAATAACCGGCAGCTTATTCTTGTCACACAGGCCCGCAATTATATAAAAATGAATTACAGCAACTGTGATCTGTCCATACATGAAGTATCGGAATCCCTGGGAATCAGTGATCCTTATCTGAGCAGTATTTTTACTGAGTACACAGGAGAAAGCCCGCTTACGTTCCTCAATTCCTACAGGATCGAAATAGCGAAACAGCTTCTTGCGGAATCAAAGATGATCATAAAGGATATAGGATTTAATACGGGATTCAATACAGTACAGAATTTCAACCGGGTATTTAAGCGTTATACCGGTATGACGCCCGGAGAGTATCGGAAGATGAATCAATAAAGAAATCATCCATCTCAGTCTTCAAACAGCGGTGTGGAAAAATACCGCTCCGCGGTATCCGGAAGCACCGTGACGACCGTCTTCCCATCTCCGAGCTTTTCCGCCATTTTCAGTGCAGCAGCAACATTCGTGCCGCTGGAGATGCCGCAGAGAAGCCCCTCTTCTTTCGCAAGGCGCTTTGCTGTGGTCAGTGCTTCTTCATCGGATACCACATAGATATCGTCATAGATTTTCATGTTCAGGATATCCGGAATGATCCCGTCACCGATCCCCATCTGCAGATGAGTGCCGATATTGCCGCCGGCAAGGATCGCGGCATTTTCCGGCTCCACAGCCCAGATCTCCATCTCGGGATACTGCGCTTTCAGCACTTCGCCGATGCCGGTGATGGTGCCGCCCGTGCCGATACCCGAGCAGAAGCCGTGGATCGGACCCGCGACCTGCTGCATGATCTCAAGAGCCGTATACTTCTTGTGGGCAAGAAGATTGTCCCGGTTTGCGAACTGCTGCGGCACGAATACCTTCGGGTCCTCTTGCTGCATGCGCAGCGCGGTCTGAAGGCATTCGTCTATGCACGCGCCGATGTCGCCGGCGTCATGGATAAAGATCACTTCCGCGCCGTACTGCTTTACGAGGCGGCTCCGCTCAATGCTGACCGAATCCGGCATAATGATGATCGTACGGTATCCTTTTACGGCACCTACAAGCGCAAGGCCGATTCCCTGGTTGCCGCTCGTGGGCTCCACGATCACTGAATCCGGCGAAAGAAGTCCTTTCTTTTCCGCCTCATTGATCATATTGAGAGCGGTACGGGTCTTAATCGATCCGCCGACATTCAGTGCCTCAAACTTGACGAGCACCTCGGCGCTTCCTTTTTTCGGCATACGGTTCAGGCGAATCATAGGGGTTCCGCCCACTGCTTCCAGTACGTTGTTATAGATCATAACTTTTTTCTCTTTTTTTGCAGCTGACACATACATCTTTCCTATTAAAGCACAGGATCGGAAAGTCAGCAAGGTTTTTGTTCTCTTCGGTTGCGAAGAACCAAAGATCCGGCAGGGAGTCCTGCCGGAGTCATTGAACTATTACTTCTGTGAACGCATCACAATGCTTAATAAAACCCGGGAGATTGAGATCGTGAGGAGTTCCGGAGTGAGCAGAAGTTTACTGCCGGTTTGTCAGGATCTCCACTGCTTCCCGGAGAGTCTCGTTTTCACCGACATTTCCGGGGAAAATGACATAGGGCGTATTCGGGAACCTGCTCTCCTGCCCTGTCTGCCAGACGGGAATGCCCGGCCGGATCTGACCGAGTACGTTTGCTTTCTTTACTGCGAGAGCCTTTGTACCGACGTCACTGGACGTTATTCCGCCTTTGGCGATAACAAATGCCGGTGTAACGGTAAGACGCCCCACAAGCGACTGTACGGCGTCTGAGATGCGCACGGACAGGCGCAGCTCATCTTCTTTATCTCCGGTGTCCGCAGTGATCAGCGCGCGGGTCGTGTAGCAGCACACGGTCTGTCCGTTCCGGATACAGGCTTCTTCTTCCGCAAGACATCTTTCTACTTCCTTCGCAAACAGAACCTCGTCTTTTACTTTGGTCGCATCGAGTTCGATAAAGCGGATATCCGGAAGTTTTTTCAGCTCTTCGACCTGCGCAGTCGTTTTCGCCGTGTGGGAGCCGACAACAATAATGCCGCCATTCGATGTCTCGCTCACAACCATGTCTTTTCGTGTAAGGAGCGGCTGATCGGTCACCCCGCCCATTACCTTGACAAGCCCCGCAGCGGAGCGGAACATAAACTGTTTGCCTTTTTTCATGGCCCGGTAAAGAGCGACGGAAAATACTTTAATATCCTCGTAGCCGACAGCGTTGACGATCACTTTTCCAAACCCTGAAACAGCAAGAAGCTGTTCTTCAATGCCGTCATACCGGCATGCACGAAGATCTTCAAGGGAAATGCAGGTGACGCCGTCTGCTTTGTATTCACCGGCCGTTTTCTCCTCGATATATTCCGGAAGCGTCAAAGCGGAATAACCGAAAGTCTTATCCTTTGCGAACTCTGTTTCACAGGCCGGAACAAGCTCCTCTCCGTATTTGACATAGTGAATATTTCCGATCGTGTAGCGCCCGCCTTCCATAAAAAACGGACACAGAACTTCTCCGTCTATGGACCGGCCGGTATTTTTTTCGTAGTCTTCTTTAAGAAGTCTGGTCTCCAGAGGAAAATGGCCGCGCAGCGTACTGTCGCTGCGGCTGATGAAGAAATAATCTTTTCCGGCTTTTTTTGCGGCGGAGTCAACGGAGGAAGCGATTTCGTGATGTACTCTCGTGGTTTCTTCCTGTGTGAGTCCTCTGGAATTTGTCAGAATATAAAACAGATTTCGTTTCTCTTCGAACGCGTCCTGCATGCTCTCTTCTGACCAGTCTGTGTAGACAGAGACGTCATGGACCGTCTGCACGCCGGTAGGATCATCGTCAAGAACTACGATCTTCTTCCGGTTGGCTGCGATTTCTTCCGCAAGAAGAAGGTCTACGGCTGCTGTATCGACCGGACTGTATTCTTTTGTGACGGAAAACGGAATGGACATTACTTTACCTTTCTGACTTCACAGTCTGCGAGTTTTTCAAAATACTGAACGATACTGCTGTGATCAAGATTCATCATGTCATGGACTTTCATCGACTGCATGATCTCATAAAGCTGCGCCGTGTAAGGAATCGGTGCATCAATTGCATGAGCGGAAGCGACACAGTTCTTGATATCCTTGTGGTTAATGCGGATCGGGCCGCCCGGCACAAAATTCCGGTCAAGGATCATCGGGATCTTTGCGTCAAGCACAGCACTTCCGGCGAGTCCGCCGCGGATCGCCTCATAGACTTTCTCCGGATCCGCGCCTGCTTTGGCTGCAAAAACAAAAGCTTCCGAGACAACGGCGATCGTATTGTTTACGATCATCTGATTGGCAAGTTTTGTCGTAGAACCGGCACCGCTGGGGCCGACGAGAAGCGCGGTGGAACCGAGTATATCAAAGTACGGTTTCATCGCTTCGAAATCTTTTTTTTCTCCGCCGCACATGATGGCGAGCGTTCCGGCGATTGCTCCGGGTTCTCCGCCTGATACGGGTGCATCGAGGAACCCGACGCCGATTTCTTTCAGCTTTTCATAGCATTCCCGGGATTCCGTCGCCGTGACGGAACTCATATCACAGACAACGGTTCCGGGTTTTACCGTTTCCGCTACTCCGCCTTCACCGAAAAGAATGGACTTCACGATTGCTCCGTTCGGAACCATGGTAATGATGATGTCACATTCGCTTCCGATCTCCGCATAAGATGCTTCTTTTGCGCCTGCCGCGACGACGTCCGCGACGGCTTCTTTATTGAGATCAGCAGCAAGCACGCTGACCCCCGCTTTGAGAAGATTTTTTGTCATGGGGCGTCCCATGATTCCGAGACCGATAAATCCGAGCATAAGATCCTTCCTTTCTGAGAAACGTCAGGACGGAAGCACTTTCGCGCTTCCCGTCCCGATAAGTTTTTTTACTTTTTCTGTGCTGCAATAAACGCGTGAAGTTCCTGCTGCTTCTGCGCAAGATAGGCATGCCACTCATCCGGATCGATAAAGGGATTGGAGGAGGCACCGTTTTTTATCATTTCCCTCTTCTCGAGCGTCTTGTTGTTCTCTGTATGATTGCCGAGGAAAATATCAACTTTCTGGTCGATGACTTTCAGAAGGGATTCTTCGTAAGTCTTCCACATTGTACATTCCGGATCGCCGGCTTCTCTCAGTTCCTCGACCGTGAGTGTATTAAAACCGAAGCCTCCGTAATATCCGCAGCGTTTCTTTTCGTCTCCGTCATAAGCGTCAAAGAAAAGAGCGACACACCCCGGCGTATGTCCGGGCACTTCATAACAGGTAATAGTCGTATTGCCGAATGTCAGCACATCTCCGTCATGAAGCTCTGTGTCCGGCACAAGAATATCATCACTCATATCAGGAGAATCCTGTACGAATGCAAGCTCCGGCGTCTTCCTGTAAAGTTTTGCATCTAGAGCGCCAAAGAACCGGTTTGGCGTACGGCCGAAAATCTTCGGCCATTTACACCATACCGGTAAAAAAAATTCAGGTAAATGATTCATTTTTCGGGAATGAACATTTTCGCCAAAAAGGAGAAACATTTCATGGCAGTATAAAAATAGTTCATTCCACGGGATAAAACCCGTTCATTATCAGGAAGAAGGATTCTTTATTATTTAAGGAATCCGTTAATGATCTGCTCTTCCGCTTCCGCTTCCGTGAGCCCAAGTGTCATCAGTTTGATGATCTGGTCACCAGCGATCTTCCCGATCGCAGCTTCATGGACAAGAGCGGCGTCAACGCTGTTGGCTTCCAGTCCGGGTACTGCGAGGATCCGGCCGTTGTCCATGATAATGGAGTCGCATTCCGTGTGGCCGGAGCAGGCGGCACTGCCCACGAGCTTCGCGTCAAATTTCTGGTAGGAATCATCCCTTGCGACAGAACGTGATACTACATCTGCAGAACAGCCCTCTCCATTCAGATCGACCACATATTTGCTGATTGCCGTCTGTTTTCCGTGAGTCATGAGGCGTTCTCGTACTACAAGCTTAGCTCCTTTGGCAAGTTCCGCCGTCGTTGTGCGGTTCGTGTCGTCCACGCCTTTGATCTGGACCATCTCCATTTCCATGGAGCTGTCCTCTTCCATGTATACTTCCGTTCCCGGATTGAGAATGCGTTTTCCGGAACCGTCCCCGGAGCCGTAATGCTTCTCGACATACTTGACTTTTGCGCCTTTTCCGACATAAAAGCGGTGAATTCCGTCGTGTTCGGAGTCCTTGGGACCGCAGTTATCAATGCCGCAGCCTGCGACGATAACGACATCCGCTCCCTCTCCGATATAAAAATCATTATAAACAAGCTCCGAAAGACCGCTCTGCGTCATGACGACGGGAATGTGTACGCTTTCATTTTTGGTGCCGGGTTTGATCCGGATGGTGAGGCCGTCTCCTGTTTCTCTGGGAGTGATCTCGATATTTTCCGTAGAAACTCTTCCGGCGGATGTCCCGTTAGAACGGATATTGTAAGCGCCTTCCGGGACTTTGTGAAGATCGGCAACCTCCATGAGGAGTCTTTTCTGTATGGCGTCCAGCTTCAGCATTTGTCGTCCTCTCCTTTCTTTGCGATGTCCGTCCTGCAGTCCTGTACGGCGGAGGCTGTCCCGATGAGCCCCGGAAGAATGGAATCTTTATCTCCGTGCGCTTCCACTTTTCCGTTCTTGATGACCACGATCTCATCGGCGATATCCAGGATTCTCTCCTGATGCGAAATGATCATGATCGAGCTGTCATTGATATTTCTGCGCATTCCTTCAAAAACTTCGATCAGGTTCCGGAAGCTCCACAGATCAATGCCGGCCTCCGGCTCATCAAAGACGGAAAGCTTGGAGCCTTTCGCGAGGACCGTAGCGATCTCAATGCGCTTCAGCTCGCCGCCGGACAGAGAGGCGTTGACTTCGCGATTGATATAATCTCTCGCGCAGAGTCCGACCTGGGAGAGATAATCGCAGGCGTCCGCCATGGAAAGGAATCTTCCTGCGGCAAGACGCAGCAGGTCGATCACCCGTATCCCCTTGAACTTTACCGGCTGCTGGAAGGCAAAACCGATCCCCTTTTTCGCTCTTTCCGTAATCGACATTTCCGTTATATCTTCCCCGTTGAAAATGATCTTTCCGGAAGTCGGCTGCTCGATTCCCGCGATGAGACGGGCGAGAGTCGATTTGCCGCCGCCGTTCGGACCGGTGATCACGATCATTTTACGGTCCGGGATCGTGAGGGATACGTCACGGATGATCTCTTTTTTATCAGAGATGTCATCCACTTCGAATGATACGTTTAAAAGTTCCAACATGCTGCATTTTCCTCCGTTTGGCCATAAAAAACCTCTCTGCATTTGCCGCAGGGAGGTCGGAATTCCTTATCTTACAAGGGGCAGATTATGATTGCATGAGGCTTCCTCATCAGAAATATTGACCGGATCATCCGGAATCTCTTTCCTGTGTTTCTTTGGGTGAAAGAGTGCTTTTTTCTGCTTATTCTCCTCATCCGCGTTTTCAGGATTATTATTTCCTCCGGAATCTTCCTTTTCTTCCTCTTCCTCCGGATGTTTCATGAAACGCGTAATACCCTCTTTGCTGAGTTCCCTGTCCTGCCGTTTGATCGTATCGTACAGACTGTTCCCGCTGTCCTGCCCGCTTCGGAGCACCGCTCGCCCGGTTTCTTCATCAATATACGCCAGATCATCATAGAAAACAAGGTCTTTCGGAAGATCCTTCTTTATAATATTTTTGCGTATATAAGCCTGGATCACACCTACAAGCACTGCAAAAAGCGGTACGCCAAAGACGGTTCCGCCGATCCCGAAAAGGCCGTTGCAGATCACGATGGAGATCACGACCATGAAGCCGGAGAGGCCGGTGGAGTTGCCGAGGATCTTGGGGCCGAGGATATTTCCGTCAAACTGCTGCAGAAGTAAAATGAAAATAATGAAGTACAAAGATTTCAGGGGACTTACGACAAATACCAGGACCGCGCAGGGTACAGCTCCGATAAACGGGCCGAAGAAGGGGATGATATTTGTCACGCCGATAATAACAGCGATCAGAACCGTGTAGGGCATTTTCATGAGCTGCATGCAGATGTAGCACAGAACGCCTATGATCGCGGAATCGATGATTTTTCCGATCAGAAATCCGCCTACCTTCTCGTCAACGAACTGCAGGTTATGCAGAATGCGGTTCACGGTCTTCACAGGGAAAAACGCGTACATAAACCGCTTTGCTTTGGCAGCGAACATCTCTTTGGAAAGCAGGATGTATAAGGCGATAA
This sequence comes from Lachnospiraceae bacterium, assembly GCA_015057835.1. Lineage (GTDB taxonomy): Bacteria > Bacillota > Clostridia > Lachnospirales > Lachnospiraceae > Chordicoccus. Next base: position 1,649 of record SVDL01000071.1, on the reverse strand, counting down.
TGATTCCGATGATGATATTCAGGAGAAGCCGGACAAATCCGAATATATATGCCGTTACATTGGATACGATGCTGTCAATTTCCGGCATATGCCCCACTGCCCAGTCATAGATCTTATCCGCATAGGACAGGATCGCCGCCGTGGTCTGGGAGGCATCCTCGCTGCCGAAGGTCTTGTTCACCCATTTAATGACATTGGCTTCATAAACGGGATAGTTCCGGATAATACTGCTGATACTGTCCGAGAGCTGGGGAATCAGGAGAGAAACCAGGCCGTATATGACAAAGAACAAGATGAGAAACGCGGCAACAGCGCTGGCAAAACGGATGGTCAGCGAGACCGTACGGTTTGTTTTACACTCATTTTTTCTGAAAACCCTGTTGATAAGGTTTTCGATCGGCTGCATGAGAGGATTGAGAATATAGGCGAGTACGATACCGTAAAAGATCGGATTCAGGATGCTGACGAACTCATGCAGGCTCGTGCGGAAGGATTTGTTGTGAAAAATCAAATAATAAAAGACAATGCTTGCAGCGATCACAAGGAACGCTGTAAGCCCTGTCTTTATGTATTTCTCATTTTTGTTCTGCTTCATAGAAAAGTGCCGTTATCGTCTCAGATGATCTCGTCTCTCTGGCTCTTGATCTGTGCCATGCTGCAGATAAATTCCACTGTTTCGTCAATACCGAAACGGGAGCTGTCCAAAGAGACATGATAGTTGGCCGCGACGCCCCATTTTCTTCCCGTGTAATAGTTATAGTACTGTCCGCGCGATTTGTCTGTCTTATTGATCAGCTCGCGGGCTTTTGTTTCACTGAGAGAAGCCTCTTCCATGATGCGTTTGATGCGGAAATCATAGTCGGCATGGATGAAGATGGACAAAAGATGCGGATTCTCTTCCAGTGCGTAATCTGCACAGCGTCCTATGATAACACATCCGCCCTTTGCTGCCAGTTCCTTGATCGTCTCAAACTGGGCGAGGAAAGACTTGTGATTGATCGGCATACCGGACATTGTATTTGAAAATCCCGGCGTCGGAGAATCCATCACGAGTGAATAAAGGAAACTGCTGACTCTCTTTTCGTCCTGCGTCTCGAAGAATTCTCTGCTTAGACCGCTCTTCTGCGCCGCGAGATCAAGGAGTTCTTTATCGTAATAAGGAATCCCGAGCGTTTTTGCAACCTTCTGCCCTATTTCGCGGCCGCCGCTCCCTGTCTGTCTTCCGATTGTAATGATCGTATCCATCGACATATTCATCACTCCTTATCACTATAAAGCAAAAAACAATTTCTGAAACCCTGTGATATAGCTTCGAAAATGACTTCGAAACTTTCGACGGACTAATTATACATCATTAACCCAATTTTCTCAATAATAATAAAAGATTTTCGAAATATGTTGGTAATGGTGCACAAAACTCAAGATATTTTCCGGAGCGGGGATGCTGAAATCCGATCACCGCGGCATGAAGCGTCTGGCCTTCTGTCTTAAAAGGAGGTTTTTTCGCTCCGTATACGGTATCCCCGAGGAGCGGATGGCCGATCGAAGCCATATGTACACGGATCTGGTGGGTACGGCCTGTCTCAAGGCGGAATGTGCAGAGGGAATATCCACGGAAACGCTCTTCCACATGGTAATGCGTCACTGCT
>SVDL01000070.1 GCA_015057835.1 Lachnospiraceae bacterium | reverse complement strand
AGAATATCCAGCCGGAGGAAAATCTCGCGGCCGCCTATATCTCGAACCTGCAGAAGGATGCCGGCAAGCTGGATGTGATCAACCAGACCATTAAAAAATTCAATATCGCCCTCGGAAATGCCCAGGACGGCAACGAGGATGTCGCGAAGATCCAGCTGAAAAAAGTCCTCGCCCAGAATCCGAAACTGATCAAGGGATATCATCTGCTCGCTCTTCTGTATATGAAAGACGAGGAATATGACCGCGCGAGAAAACTTCTTCGAAAGGCACTGAAAATTGACCGCACCAACACGACGACTCTCCGCTATATGAGAGAGATCGACGAGGCTGCGGGAGCTGTGCCGGAGACACAGGGACGATTCCTTCTGCTTGGCAGACGGAACCGGAAGGAAGAAGAAGAGACGGTGCGCAATGTAAAAAACAACCGGAACGTACTTCCGCCCTTCCTTCGGGAGCATCCTTTCTCGGCGGGGTCGCTGGGGCTTCTTCTGGGACTTATCATCGGCGCGATCGCTGCGGGGATCCTGTTTATTCCGGCAGCACGCAGAAGCATGAACCGCGAAACAAATGAAAAGATCGCGGAATATTCGCAGGAAGCTGCAGATCTGCGCAATGAGCTGGCGGAGAAGGACACACAGGTGAGCGGAGCCCAGCAGACCGCGGATATTTCCGTGAGCAGGCTCAACGAAGCGGTCGCTCAGGCGTCGGCCTACGAGCAGCTCTCGGCGGCGCTGAAGGAATACTATGACGACAATGAAGAGGCGGCAGCGGAACATCTTGCAGCTGTCGATCCGTCCCTTCTCTCGGAGAGCGCGCGCTCTTCCTATGATAAAATGGCAAATGACATGCGCTCCCTCCTCTTTGAAAAGCTGAAAGAGAGCGGGATCACGAAACTGAACAGCGGAGATATGCAGGGGGCTGTCAGCACGCTGACGCGGGCGGCGGAACTCAACGGAGACAACGAGGAAGTGCAGCAGGCGCTCACACAGGCAAGAGACGGGCTTGCGCAGCAGCAGGAGCAGGAAGGCAACGTGAAGACGATTCCGGCTCAGGAGGGGTAAACTATGCGACATCATTCGGAGATCTTCCGCCGGCTGTGCCTTGCGGCGGGAGAAGACGCCGTATTTGAAAAAGAAGAGATGAGTGCCCATACGAGTTTCCGGATCGGCGGGCCGGCGGATCTGTTCGTGACTCCTGACAGTGAGGAGAAAGCAGCCGAAGTGATCGGGGTCGTCAGGGCAGCAGATGTGCCATATTTTATCATGGGAAACGGCAGCAATCTTCTCGTCGCGGACCGGGGATTTGACGGCGTGGTGATCCAGCTCGGGAAGCGTATGAGCGGGTTTTCCGTAGAAGGCCTTACGATCACGGCGCAGTCCGGAGCACTGCTGTCAAGGATCGCGGCAGGTGCGAGAGACGCCGGACTGGACGGGTTTTCCTTCGCATCCGGAATACCGGGAACCTTCGGGGGAGCCTGCATGATGAACGCCGGCGCTTACGGCGGAGAGATGAAAGACGTTCTGTCTTCCGTCACCGTGCTGGATCAGAACGGAAATATCCGGACAGTGCCCCCGGAGGAGATGGGGCTCGGTTACCGGAGATCGGCCTTCGGCGAGCGGGGAGATATCGTTCTGTCGGGAACGATCCGGCTCAAAGAGGGAGACCCCGTAAAAATCGGTGAAAGAATGGAAGAGCTCGCGCAGCAGCGAAAAGACAAACAGCCTCTTAACCTGCCCAGCGCCGGGAGCACTTTCAAGAGACCGGAGGGATATTTCGCCGGCAAACTGATCTCCGACGCGGGATTGAAGGGCTGCCGGGTCGGGGGTGCCGAAGTTTCGCAAAAGCACGCCGGATTTGTTGTCAATACAGGCGGAGCGACAGCGGAAGACGTGAGGAAGCTGATCGACCATATTCAGAAAACGGTCTATGAACAGTTCGGCGTCTTACTGGAGACGGAAGTGAAATTCCTCGGGTTCGGGGAGGCTTAAAGGAGAGACCTATGCGGCTTGTGATCGTGACCGGCATGTCCGGTGCGGGAAAAAGTACAGTACTGAATGCGCTGGAAGACGCCGGATATTTCTGCGTCGACAACCTGCCGATCAAGCTTCTGTCCAAGTTTGCCCTTCTGTGCATGGAGGCGGGGGAAAATGAGAACCGCCGCTTCTCCGTCGGCGTTGACATCCGCGATGAGAAGGCGCTGGAGCTTCTGCCGGGGGAACTGGAAGAGGTCGGGCGCGTCGGCGTGGACCATGAAATCCTGTTTCTTGACGCCTCGGACAGCGCGCTGATCAAGCGCTACAAAGAGACGAGGCGCTCCCATCCTCTGGCGAGACAGGGAAGGATCGAAGACGGCATTCGCGAAGAGCGGAAGAAAATGGAGTTTCTGCGGGAAAAAGCAGATCACATTATCGATACGAGCCATCTCCTTGTGCGGGATCTGAAACAGGAGATCGAGCGCATTTTCATAGAGGACGAGGAATTCGAGGATCTTTATATCACAGTGCTCTCCTTCGGGTTCAAATACGGTATCCCGACGGACTCGGACCTTGTGTTTGACGTCCGCTTTCTGCCGAACCCATATTATATAGAAGAATTACGTCACAAAACCGGCCTCGATCATGAGATCGCGGATTATCTGAGATCCTTTCCGGAGACGATGGAGTTTGAGGACAGGCTGACGGATCTGATCCGGTTTCTGATCCCCAATTATATTAAAGAAGGAAAAAATCAGCTGGTCATTTCGCTCGGGTGTACCGGCGGGCAGCACCGCTCGGTCATGATGGCCCAGTCGCTCTATGAGAGACTTCTTAACGAGAGAAGCTACGGGATCCGCGTGGAACACCGCGATATCGGTTCGGACGCTGCCAGGGGCAAATGAAATGGAAGAAGAGAATAAGCGGTTCGCCGACCGCCTTCGGGAGGAACTTCTCGGCGCGGAAGGAAAGGCCCGGCACTGCCAGATCGCGGAGATCGCGGCGATCGCCCGTTTTGAGGGCGGGGGAACGGACGGAAATGACCTGATTCTCGTCCGGAGCGAAAATGAGGCGCTGGTAAGAAAAGTCTTTACTTTACTTCAAAAAGCATTTAATATAATTGTGGAATTTTCGATGTATACGAAACATCGCTCCGCAAAGGCTGTTTCAGAGATCAGGATCCGGGATCCGAAGATCCGTGGGATTCTTCTTAAGAACCTCGCAAGGCCGGATCTGAAGCGGACATGCTGCAGAAGGGCTTATCTGCGGGGCGCTTTTGAGGCTGCCGGGACGATCAGTGATCCTGCCCGGTATTACCGTCTGGAGTATGTGTTTCGAACCAGAGAGGACGCCGACGCGGTGATGGAGATCATGCGGAGCCTCTCCCTGGAAGGCAAGTACGCGGCGCGCGGCAGAACGCATGTCGTATACCTGCAGGACGGACAGCAGCTGGCTGACGCGATCGCTCTTATGGACGCGCGGTATTCGGTCCTTGAGCTGGAAAATATCCGCGTTGTGCGGGATATGCGCGGAAGGATCGGAAGAAGGGTCAACTGTGAGACGGCCAATCTGAATAAGACGGTTCATGCCTCCGCAAGACAGCTCCGGGATATCGAAGAACTGGAAGAGAGCGGAGTGCTTGCGTCGCTGCCGAAGACGCTGCAGGAGGCAGCACGGCTGCGGAAAGAGTATCCTGACGCATCCCTGAGTGAACTGGGAGATCTCATGCAGCCGCCGGTCGGGCGTTCCGGAGTGAATCACAGACTCCGAAAAATAGCGGAATACGCGCAGGACTTGAGATATCGTAAGGAATATCTGAAGAACCGGGAGGAACTTTGATGATTAAGAAAAACATTACGGTCAATCTGAAAGAAGGGCTTATTGCGAGACCTGTCGCAATGTTTGTGCAGGTCGCCAGCCAGTTTGAGAGCCGTATATACATTGAAACACCCAGCATGAAGATCAACGCCAAGAGCATTATGGGCATGATGACTCTCGGCATGCAGGAAGGCAAAGAGCTGACGGTCACAGTCGACGGTGCGGATGAAGCATTTGCGATCGAAAAGATCGAGTCTTTCCTGACGGCAGGAGTATAAGGCAGGGCAAAGAGCCCGGGGAGAAAAAGCGATATGTCAAAATTTCTGAAATTTATCGTCAATCTCTTTCTGATCTGCGCGATTCTTGTAGCCGCTGCGATTATTGTTCCTCCGCTTGTAGGAGTGGGAACGACGATTGTTGATACGCAGCTCATGGACACGAACCTCCCGATGGGGTCGGTGACGTATTCAAAGGATGTCTATGTCACAGAACTGAAAGAGGGGGACAGGATCCTCGACGAAAATGATGTCTCCGCCTATGTCTACACAGTCAGGGCGATCGACACATCCAACGGCAGCGTGACAGTCGCGGACACATTTGACGCTTCCGCCGCGGAAAAAGAGATCCAGATCCTCAACAGCGAATCCAAGGTTATTCTGACGGTCCCGTACATCGGATATGTCGTGTACGCGATGCACAGCATCGAAGGGATCATCATCCTCGCGTTAGCAGTTCTTCTTATTATAATACTGTTCATCCTGTCAGAGTTGTGGAGAAGAGACGACGATGACGATGACGAGGATGAAGACGACGATAATGAGGATTACGACGATGAGGATGAGCCGGCGGTCCGGATCCCGGTTCCCGAGTCCCTCGATCTCGAGAACGAAGTCGACATCAAGCCTTACATGAATCAGGAAAATACGCCGGCGGAAGAAACCGCGGCGGAACCTGAGCAGAAGGAAATACCGGAGATCCCGGAAGCGGTGATACCGGCAGAAGTAAATGCGCCGGCACCGGAGGCCGCAGCGGAGAAAACAGAAGCCGCCGTGACGGAAGCGGCGGAGGAATACGTCCCCGAAGAGGCGGAGCCGGAAAAGGAAGCAGATGCTGCTCCGGAAACAGCCGCGGAAGCGGAAGCTGTGACCGCCAAAGAGGATGAGTCCGCAGCTCCGGCAGAGGAAGCGGGAGACATCGATATCTCGTTCCTTGAGAAAGAACTGGAAGCAGCTCTTGCGGAGCCGGAGAGCGCAGCCGTAAACGAGGCGGAAGCCCCGGAGGCGGTTCCGGCGGAAGAGATGCCTGCTCAGCCGGAAGCGGAAGAGATCCCGGAAATCGCGGAAGAGTCCGCGCAGCGGGAACTGGAGGAAGCAGCGGAAAAGATCGTGGAGACGGCGCCGCCCGCGGATGTCTACGACGAGAGACGGTATCTCGAAGAGGTGACGGAAGAGGCGGACAGTGATCCGGAGAGCGACACTTTCATTCCGATCGCGAGACCTTCTCTTGAGATGATCATGAAAGGCGCGGAGCGGAGCGGAGAGCCGCCGGTGGTCATAAAAGAACCGATTACCGGTCTCACTTATGTGGATTATTCCGATATCCTTTAAAAAACAGAATTGTACTGAAAAAAGAACAAAATTTCGTAAAATAACCCCTTGTTGCCGCAAGGGGTTATTTTGTATAATACACGATGCTGTGACATGATAGCTATGAAGCGTGAGGTTGCTGCGCAGGACAGATGCCAGTCCTAAGTCGCAGGTTTTCCGTGGAGCGAAGGTCATGTTAGGAAACTGACGACAGGTCACTGTACAGTAGTTAGCCACCGGAACGGTGGTTTTGTGTGTGGACAGTCATGACACACACGAAGGTGTGTACAGTCGCCACTTGTCGTACTTCAAAAAAAGTGCGAAGAGAGGAGACTTTTTTTATGGCAGAACAGGTAATGAGAATCACATTGAAGGCTTATGATCACCAGCTTGTCGACGCTTCGGCGGCGAAGATCATTGACACCGTAAAGAAAAACGGTGCGAAAGTCAGCGGACCGGTACCGCTTCCCACAAAGAAGGAAGTCGTAACGATCCTTCGTGCAGTTCACAAGTACAAAGACTCCCGTGAACAGTTCGAACAGAGAACCCACAAACGGCTTATCGATATCATCGCGCCGACACAGAAAACGGTAACAGCCCTTTCTCATCTCGAGATGCCGGCCGGCGTTTATGTTGATATTAAGATGAAGACAAAGTAAAAAACTTAGAATGATTGCCCGAACGGGTAATCCGCTGTAAGGAGGAAAAAGCATGAAGAAAGCAATACTGGCACGCAAGGTCGGTATGACCCAGATCTGGACAGACGACGGAAGCCTCATCCCGGTAACGGTTCTTAAAGCAGGCCCGTGCGTCGTGACACAGGTTAAGACGGAAGAAAAAGACGGATACAACGCCGTTCAGGTCGGTTTTGAAGACATTCGCGAAAAGCTCGTCAACAAGCCGCAGAAAGGCCTCTTCGAGAAGGCCGGCACAGCCGTAAAGCGCTTTGTCCGCGAGTTCCGTTTTGAGAACGCTTCCGAATATACTCCGGGCCAGGAGATCAAGGCTGACATCTTCGCGGACGGCGATATGATCGATGTCACCGCGATCAGCAAAGGTAAAGGCTATCAGGGCGCGATCAAGCGCTTCGGACAGCACAGAGGACCGATGACCCACGGTTCCAAGTTCCACAGACACCAGGGCTCCAACAGCGCCGCTTCGGATCCGAGCCGCGTTTTCAAGGGAAAAGGCATGCCGGGTCACATGGGCAGCGTCAAAGTGACCGTTCAGAACCTGACGATCGCACGCGTTGACGCCGAAGAAGGCCTGATCCTTGTAAAAGGCTCCGTACCGGGACCGAGAAAAGGCCTTGTGACGGTAAGAGAAGCGGTTAAGAAGAACTGAGAAAGCTAAAGGAGGTCAAGCAGATGGCGAACGTATCTGTTTATAATATGAAAGGCGAGCAGGTCGGCACGATGGAGCTCAGCGACGCGATCTTCGGCGCTGAAATCAAGCCGAACCTCGTACACAGAGCAGTGGTCTGGCACCTCGCAAACATGCGCCAGGGCACACAGAAAGCAAAAGGCCGTTCGGAAGTCAGCGGCGGCGGCAGAAAACCGTGGAGACAGAAGGGCACCGGCCACGCGCGTCAGGGATCGATCCGTGCCGCACAGTGGAAAGGCGGCGGAGTTATTTTCCCGCCGGAACCGAGAGACTACTCCTTCAAGATGAACCAGAAGGAAAAGAGAAGCGCTCTGAAATCCGCTCTTACTTCCAAAGTACAGGAAGGCAAGATCATCGTTCTCGACGAACTTGCGCTGGATGAGGCGAAGACAAAGAAGATGGCTGAGATCCTTGCAAATCTCAACGCCGGCAAGTCCCTCATCGTGATCGAGAAGACGGATATGAATATTGTCCGCGCAGCGCGCAATATTCCGAATGTCAAGACGACAAACGCCGATCTCATCAACACCTATGATATCATGAAGTACAGCAACCTGATCGTGACACAGGATGCGGTCAGAAAGATCGAGGAGGTTTACGCATAAATGGCAGCCCTTGGTTATTATGATGTGATTCTGCGTCCGGTCGTTACCGAAAAGAGCATGGAACTCATGAGCGAAAAGAAATATACGTTCTATGTTCACACGGACGCTACAAAAACACAGATCAAAGAAGCAGTCGAAAAAATGTTCGAAGGCACTAAGGTCAAAAAAGTCAACACGATGAACATTCCGGGCAAAAAGAAAATGCGCGGCCGTGTTGAGGGAAAGACCGCTGACCGCAAGAAAGCGATCGTATTCCTGACAGAAGACAGCAAGGACATCGAGCTGTTTGAGGGACTTTGAACCGGGTTCAAAGATCCGACCATACGCAGATAAGCGTGACGATAAATATCAAAGGAGTATCAGACAATGGGAATTAAAACATATAAGCCGTATACGCCGTCGAGACGGCACATGAGCGGCTCCGCTTTCTCGGAAATCACGACCAAAACGCCGGAAAAATCCCTTACCGTTCACCTGAAGAAAAACGCAGGCCGCAACAACCAGGGTAAGATCACTGTCCGTCATCAGGGCGGCGGCTCGAGAAGACGCTACAGAATCATCGATTTCAAGCGCAACAAGAAAGACGGGATCCCGGCGAAGGTCCTCACGATCGAATACGATCCGAACAGAACAGCCAACATCGCTCTGATCAGCTACGCAGACGGTGAGAAATCATACATCCTCGCGCCGAAGGGACTTACAGTCGGTCAGGAAGTCATCAGCGGTCCGGAAGCGGAAATCCGCGTCGGCAACTGCCTTCCGATGTCCAACATCCCGGTTGGTACCATGATGCACAACATCGAGCTCTATCCGGGACGCGGCGGCCAGATGGCCCGCTCCGCAGGAAACGCCGCACAGCTCATGGCGAAAGAAGGCAAATACGCCACACTTCGTCTTCCGTCCGGCGAAATGCGCATGGTTCCGATCGAGTGCCGCGCGACCATCGGTGAAGTAGGCAACGGCGATCACAACCTGATCAACATCGGCAAGGCCGGCCGCAAGAGACACATGGGCATCCGCCCGACCGTCCGAGGCAGCGTCATGAACCCGAATGATCACCCGCACGGCGGCGGCGAAGGCCGCGCTCCGATCGGCCGCTCCGGCCCGAGCACACCTTGGGGCAAACCGGCACTCGGCCTTAAGACGAGAAAGAAGAAGAAAGCATCGAACAAGCTGATCATCAGACGCAGAGACGGCAGAGCCGCTAAACAATAAGGAGGGATAAACATGGCACGTTCATTAAAAAAAGGACCGTTCGCGGATGCACATCTGCTTAAGAAAGTAGACGCGATGAACGAGTCCGGCGAAAAGTCGGTCATCAAGACATGGTCTCGCCGGTCCACGATTTTCCCGAGCTTTGTCGGACACACTTTTGCAGTTCATGACGGCAGAAAACACGTTCCGGTCTATGTTACCGAAGACATGGTTGGCCATAAGCTCGGCGAATTCGTCGCAACACGTACATACCGCGGCCACGCCGGAAATAACAAAGAAGGCAAATCGGGCGTACGCTGACGCACGGAACGGATCGAAAGGAGTTTATAATCAATGGCTAAGGGACACAGATCGCAGATTAAACGCGAAAGAAACGAACAGAAAGATAATAGACCGTCGGCCAAGCTGTCATACGCAAGAATTTCTTCGACGAAGGCCTGCTTTGTTCTGGATTCCATCCGTGGCAAAGACGTGGATACCGCACTCGGAATTCTTACTTACAGCCCGCGGTACGCTTCCAGAGTGATCAAAAAGCTTCTGGAATCCGCCATCGCCAATGCGGAGAACAACAACGGCATGGCTAGAAGCAACCTTTATGTCGCAGAATGCTACGCAGGTCAGGGACCGACTCTTAAGCGCATCAGACCTAGAGCGCAGGGCAGAGCATATCGTATCCTGCACCGCACGAGTCATCTCACCATCGTTCTGGACGAAAGATAAAGAGGAGGTTTCGAATGGGACAGAAAGTTAATCCGCATGGCCTGAGAGTCGGCATTATCAAAGATTGGGATTCCAAATGGTACGCAGAAAAAGATTTCGCGGACTATCTTGTAGAAGATTACAAGATCAGAGAATTCCTGAAAAAGAAACTGTACACATCCGGCGTCTCCAAAATTGAGATCGAGCGCGCCTCGGATCGTGTCAAAGTAGTGGTCTACACCGCTAAGCCGGGCATCGTCATCGGCAAGGGCGGCGCTGAGATCGAGAAACTGAAAGGAGAGATCTCCAAGATGGTCGGCAAGAAGGTTCAGGTCGACATCAAAGAGATCAAGCGTCCGGACCGCGACGCGCAGCTCGTAGCGGAGAACATCGCACTGCAGCTTGAGAACCGTATTTCGTTCCGCCGCGCTATGAAGTCCGCCATGCAGCGCACCATGCGCGCAGGCGCTCTCGGAATCAAGACTTCCGTCTCCGGTCGTCTTGGCGGCGCTGACATCGCACGGAAAGAAACTTACAGTGAGGGAACCATCCCGCTTCAGACCCTTCGCGCTGACATCGACTACGGTTTTGCCGAAGCGAACACGACCTACGGCAAAGTCGGCGTAAAAGCCTGGGTGTACAACGGTGAAGTACTTCCGTCGAAGGGAAAAAAGGAAGGGAGTGATCAGTAATGCTGATGCCAAAGAGAGTTAAGCATCGTAAGCAGTTCCGCGGATCCATGAGAGGTAAAGCGGGACGCGGCAACACGATCAGCTACGGTGAGTTCGGTATCGTCGCCGCAGAACCGTGCTGGATCAAGTCAAACCAGATCGAGGCAGCCCGTGTTGCTATGACCCGTTACATGAAACGTGGCGGTAAAGTCTGGATCAAGATTTTCCCGGATAAACCGGTTACGGCAAAACCTGCTGAGACCCGTATGGGTTCCGGTAAAGGCGCTGTTGATTACTGGGTAGCAGTTGTGAAGCCCGGCCGCGTCCTGTTTGAGGTCGCCGGTGTTCCGGAAGCGGACGCACGTGAAGCGCTGCGTCTTGCCATGCACAAACTTCCGTGCAAGTGCAAGGTCGTGAGCAAAGCGCAGTTGGAAGGCGGTGAACAGTAATGAAGTCCGGAAAATATGTTGAAGATCTGAGAAATAAATCGGAAGCAGAGCTTCGTGAAGAACTCGTTGCTGCAAAGAAAGAACTGTTCAACCTTCGGTTCCAGAATGCAACCAGCCAGCTGGACAATACGAGCAGAATCCGCGACGTGCGCAGAAACATTGCACGTATTCAGACGATCATGGTCGAAAAGGCCAATGCATAAGGCGTAAAAGGAGAACTGAAATGGAAGAAAGAAATCTCAGAAAGACGCGTGTTGGCAAGGTCGTCAGCGATAAGATGGATAAAACGATCGTTGTTGCGATCACAGACCATGTCCAGCACCCGCTCTACAAGAAAATCGTTAAGAAGACATACAAGCTGAAAGCTCACGACGAGAACAACGAGTGCGCGATCGGCGATACAGTAAAGGTCATGGAGACCAGACCGCTCTCCAAGGACAAGAGATGGAGACTCGTCTCCATTATCGAGAAAGCGAAGTAAGCAGGAGGATACGGATATGATTCAACAGGAAAGCAGACTGAAAGTCGCCGATAATACCGGTGCAAAAGAAATCTTGTGTATCCGTGTCTGCGGCGGCTCCAGAAGAAGATATGCGTTCGTAGGCGATACGATCATCGCGACTGTCAAAGATGCTACCCCGGGCGGAACCGTCAAGAAGGGTGATGTTGTCAAAGCAGTTGTCGTCCGCACCGTCAAGAGCACGCGCCGTAAAGACGGATCCTATATCCGCTTCGACGAAAACGCGGCCGTAATCATCAAAGATGACAATACGCCGAGAGGAACACGTATCTTCGGGCCGGTGGCAAGAGAACTCCGTGAGAGACAGTTCATGAAGATCGTTTCCCTCGCACCGGAAGTATTATAGGAGGCCACACATGTCAGCAAGAAAGATTAAAACAGGCGATCAGGTTCGCATTATCGCCGGCAAGGATATCGGCAAAGAAGGAAAAGTTCTTCTGGTCAACACGAAAAATGACACCGTTATCGTAGAAGGTGCCAACATGATCACAAAGCACCAGAAACCTTCTGCAGCAAATGCAAACGGCGGAATCGTGAACAAGGAAGCGCCGATTCACATTTCAAATGTCATGTATCTTCACAAGGGGAAACCCACGAGGATCGGCTTCAAGGTCGAAAACGGCAAGAAAGTCCGTATTGCCAAGACGACCGGTGAAGTTGTTGATTAAGTAAGGAGGCATAGCTTTGAGCAGACTTAAAGAGCAGTATGATCATGAGATCGTAGAGGCCATGACCAAAAAGTTCGAATATAAGAATGTCATGGAAGTGCCGAAACTCGTGAAGATCGTGGTCAACATGGGTGTCGGTGAAGCGAAAGAAAACGCAAAAGTACTGGAAGCTGCAGTACATGATCTGGAAATCATCACCGGACAGAAGGCAGTCACCACGAGAGCGAAGAAGTCCATCGCGAACTTCAAGCTTCGTGAAGGAATGCCGATCGGATGTAAAGTAACCCTCCGCGGCGAGAAGATGTATGAGTTCGCTGATCGTCTGATCAACCTCGCACTTCCGCGCGTCCGTGACTTCCGCGGCGTCAATCCGAACGCTTTCGACGGAAGAGGCAACTACGCCCTGGGCATCAAGGAACAGCTCATCTTCCCGGAGATCGAGTATGACAAGATCGACAAAGTAAGGGGTATGGACATTATCTTTGTAACGACGGCGAAGACGGATGAAGAAGCAAGAGAGCTTCTGCGTCTGATGGGAATGCCGTACGCGAAGTGATTAAGGAGGATCATCCGTGGCTAAAACATCTTTAAAGAATAAACAGCAGCGCCCGGCAAAGTTCTCGACCAGAGAATATACCCGCTGCAGAATCTGTGGCCGTCCGCATGCGTATCTTAGAAAATACGGCATCTGCCGTATCTGTTTCCGCGAATTGGCTTACAAAGGCCAGATACCGGGTGTGAAGAAAGCGTCCTGGTAAGAATCTTAAGAAAGGAGTTCATGCGCAATGGCTACAACGAACGATCCGATTTCGGATATGCTTACAAGAATTCGTAATGCGATCACAGCGAAGCACGATACGGTCAATGTACCGGCTTCCAAGATCAAGCTCGCGATCGCTGACATCCTTGTCAACGAAGGATATATTCAGAAATATGAACTGGTTCCCAACGGAAATTTCCAGGATATCTGCATCACTCTGAAATACGGCGCAGATAAGAACCATAAGATCATCACAGGTCTTAAAAGAATCTCCAAACCCGGCCTGAGAATTTACGCCGGCAGCGAGAATCTTCCGAAGGTCCTCGGCGGACTCGGCATCGCGATCATCTCCACGAACAAGGGCGTGATGACGGACAAAGAGGCCAGAAAGCAGAAGATCGGCGGCGAAGTTATCGCTTACATCTGGTAATTAAAAAAGAAAGTACTGAAAACAGACATTCCGCCAAGGTTTGTCCGACAATCTAAGTAGGAGGATTATACTATGTCACGAATCGGAAAAATGCCGGTCGTTATCCCCGCTGGTGTCAGCGTGGATCTCAAAGACGGCAATACACTTTCCGTCAAGGGACCGAAGGGAACTCTTGAGAGAACCCTTCCGCAGGAAATGACGATCGAAGTCAAAGACAATGAAATCGTCGTCACAAGACCGAATGATCTGAAGAGAATCAAAGCTCTCCACGGTCTTACAAGATCTCTCATCCAGAATATGGTGACCGGCGTTCACACCGGATATCAGAAAGTTCTGGAAGTCAACGGCGTAGGTTACAGAGCGCAGAAGCAGGGCAAAAAGCTCGTTCTCTCTCTGGGCTATTCCCACCCGGTGGAAATGGATGATCCGGAAGGAATCGAATCCGCGGTTGAAGGCAATAAGATCACGATCTCCGGCATCAGCAAAGAAGCAGTGGGACAGTATGCGGCGAACATCCGCATGAAGAGAC
>SVDL01000069.1 GCA_015057835.1 Lachnospiraceae bacterium | reverse complement strand
GGAGTGGATATTCCCGGAGCATTTCGGTGCTTTAATACGATGTCAATGGAGGGAAAAAGCGCCGGAAGACACGAATTCTTCCAGGTTGTGGGACTTCGCAAGGAACCGGCATTTCCGTCCCAGTGCGTCGGGTGCGGACGCTGCGAGAAACACTGCCCGCAGCACATCTCCATTATAAAGGAACTTAAAAACGCGAACAAAGCGCTGCTGCCGCTGCCCTACAGGATCGCGGCGGCAGTATCCCGCAGGTTTGTGATGCGGTCGCGTTGAGGGGCTAGGGAGAACCGTCCCCGTTGGCGCCGGGGCCAAAGAGAACCGTCCCTGTTGGCTCCCGGCCAATCACTTTTCACTGAAACTATTGAAAAAGACTGGATTCAGTGAAAAATCTCTGCTTTGAAAATGAATGAAGGTGAATCATTGTTCACTGAAATCGTTGAAAAAGGGCAGATTCAGTGAAAAATCTCTGCCTTGAAAATGAATGAAAGCGAATCACTGTTCACTGAAATCGTTGAAAAAGGGTAGATTCAGTGAAATATGATTTGAACGAAATAATAGAAGAGAAGAAAGGAAAAGACCTATGAGAAGAGACCAGATCAGAAAAGCCCTTCTTGCGCTGACGGTTGCCGCGGCACTCGCTGTGACCGGCTGCGGTCCTTCGATCCTCAACGAGGAGAGCACAGCGGCGGAAGAGACGCAGCAGGAACAGGAAGAGGTGGCGATCCAGGATGTGGAGAGCAGCGCGGCTCCGGAGAGCGAAGCGGCGGTAACAGAGAGCGCGCAGGAAGAGGCGGCGCCCGCAGCGGAAGTTTCCGAAGAAGAGCCTGCGGCGGAAGAACCCGCGGAAGAAGCTGCCGCAGAAGATAAGGCCGAACCGAAGGGCGGACCCGCACTTTCCGTGGAGATCGGGAGCACCTGTCTTTCGGAGTATGACGAGGAAAGCTATGTGCAGCTCTGTTCCGTCACGTATTCGACGGCAATGCTTTCAGGCGGCGATGAAGCCCGCTATCCGGCTCTGCAGAATACGCTTGAGTCAAAAAATGAGAAAGCCCGCCGGAATGCCGAATCTGTTTTTGAGACCTTGAAATCAGACGTCAAGACGTATGAAGATCCGGCGGATGAATATTTCATGGCTTATTCGGATGAAATGAAGTATTCGGTCATCCGGGCAGACGATAAGATCTTCAGTCTCGGGGGCACCTGCTGGACTTTCACGGGCGGCGCCCACGGCACGAGCGGATTCACTTCTCTGAATCTGGATCCGGAGACAGGCAGGGAGCTGTCCGTTCGCGATATCGCGGCTGATCCGGTGGCGCTCATGGATAAAATGAAAGAGATTCTGGCGGAAAAATATCCCGGTCTTGAAGCAAATCTCGTCGACAGCGCCGACATGGTCTCCGAGGGCATCGCGGACCTGACGGCGTGGACAATGGGATATGACTGCTTTACCATGTGGTTCGGCCCGGGACAGCTCGGAGCGTACGCCGAGGGATCACAGGTCGTTTCTGTTCCGTTTGCGGGAAATGAAGCACTGTTTAATGAGAAATACCTGAGCATCCCGGACAGCTACGGATTTGATCTTGTGGAGCGCTATGCCGATCTGGATGTCGACGGGGACGGCGATCTGGAACATCTGGAGCTCTCTCCGGAGGCGGCGGAGGAAGGGATCGGGAACATCGGTGATATGAAGGTCAGCTTAGACGGAAATACTGTCACGGAAGAGGATCTGGATGCCTTTGATTTCACTCCCTATATCGCTCATACAGGCGGAAAAACTTACTTATATATCGAATACAGTTTTATAGACGATTATTCGGAGACGACGGTTTATGATCTGACGGGCGGCACGCCGGTGAGCACCTGCAGAACGCGGTTCAGGGAGTATGTGAGGTACGATCAGGAGACGCAGACCGGTTTCCGCTATGCCTTCACGGATCCGGAATACGGTGTTTTCGGCATTCGCTCGGACGTTCTCGGCACGGGTACCGCCTATGCGTATATTCACGCGGGGGAGGACGGAGTGCCGACTGTGGACGACGGCATTTACCTTGTCCGCAATGTCCCGGAGTCTCCGATGACGCTGAAGCGGGACATCGAGGGTGACGCGGTCGATCCGGCCACCATGGAAGTGACCGGGAAGATCCAGCTTCCCGCCGGTCTTGGCGTCGATCCGTACCGCACGGACCTTGAGACGTTTGTGGAGATCACGACGGAGGACGGCAATCTGGTCCGCTTCGAGTACACGCCGGGCTTCCCGAATTATGTAAATGGCATCGACACCCAGGAAGTGTTCGATAATATCATGTACGCCGGATAAAACGGCATCCGGACAGTTTCTGCGAAAAGACAGCGCATACGCCGCGGGCAGGCTTTCTCCTTGAAAATGCCCCCTTTTCGCACTATACTGTAACCAAAGAGAACCATCCCCGCCGGCACCGGCGGGATACAGACTATTTATTTAAAGAAAGGACAGCGACTATGAAAGCAGTATTTGCCATTGACTCCATGAAAGGCTCCCTTTCCTCCGTTCAGGGCGGAAGCGCGGCAGCAGAAGGCCTGAAGAGAGTATTTCCGGATGCGGAGACCATCGTCCGCCCGCTCGCTGACGGCGGCGAGGGCACCGTGGACGCGCTTGTTTATGCGATGGACGGAGAAAAGCATATTGTAACGGTAACAGGTCCTCACGGGAGACCGGTCGACTGCGAATACGGCATCATCGACGCTACCCATACAGCGGTCATAGAGATGTCCGGCGCCGCCGGCATCACCATGGTGCAGGGCGATGAGAGAAATCCGCTGCTCACCACGACGTTCGGCGTCGGCGAAGTCATTAAGGACGCGATCGAAAAGGGCTGCCGCCGCTTTATCGTCGGCATCGGCGGAAGCGCGACCAATGACGGCGGCATCGGCATGCTCCAGGCGCTCGGCTTCGGCTTCTTCGACAAAGACGGAAATGAAATCGTCCATGCCGGCAGAGGCCTCGGCGATCTCGCGTCGATCTCGCTCGACGGAGCGCTCCCGGTCCTGAAAGAATGTGAATTCCGTGTTGCCTGCGACGTCAACAACCCGCTCTGCGGCGATCTGGGCTGCAGCGCGATCTACGGACCGCAGAAAGGCGCGACGCCGGAGATCGTGAAGACGATGGACGGATGGCTCGGCAAATATGCTGAACTTGCGAAGGCAGTTATTCCGGAAACGGATCCGGAATATCCGGGCGCAGGCGCGGCAGGCGGACTTGGTTTTGCCTTCAAGACCTTCCTCGGAGGCAAGCTGGAATCCGGTATCGGCATCGTCCTCGATGAGACAAAACTTGAAGACTTCCTCGAAGGCGCGGATATCGTCGTGACCGGCGAGGGCCGTCTTGACGGACAGACCGCGATGGGCAAGGCTCCCGCGGGCGTCGCAGGACTTGCAAAGAAATTCGGCATTCCGGTAGTCGCATTCGCCGGCGGCGTCACAAAAGACGCAACGGCCTGCAACGGCGTCGGTATTGACGCTTTCTTCCCGATTCTGCGCGGCATCTGCACGCTGGAAGAGGCGATGAAGATAGACAACGCGTACGCCAACATGGCGGATACAGCGGAACAGGTCTTCCGTCTGTTCGCGATCGGACGCAAATAATGTATGGAAAATAAAAACGAACGGAACAAAGAAACAACCAACAAGGTGCTCCGCCTCGCAAAGCCTGTTAAAAAGGGACTGCTGCATCTGATCTTCAGCAGGACGATCATTATCGTCCTGCTTCTTCTTGCCCAGATCATGCTCATGGTGAGCTTCTATTCCTGGCTCAATGAGTATCTGCCCCATTTTTCCGCCTGCATGACGGTATTTAATATCGTTATGGTCATTGTCCTCTTTAATATGGAAATGGATGCGGAAGCAAAACTGACCTGGATGCTGATCATTGCGGTCCTGCCGATCTTCGGCGCTGCGCTGCTTCTCTTCACGAGAGTCAATGCCGGCCACCGGCAGGTCAAAAAAAGTGTAGAGGATGAGATCGACCGGACGCGGAAAATGATCCCCCAGCCCGCCGGAACGGCTGACGCCCTGAGAGAAGGGGGATCGGGACTGGATGACCTGAGCCGCTATCTGAACCGGAGCGGATGCTTCCCGGTCTTCGAAAATGAAGAATCCCGTTATTTCCCTTCCGGCGAAGCATATTTTGAGGGAGTCCTTGAAGAGCTCTCAAAGGCGGAAGAGTATATTTACCTCGAATTCTTTATTATTGAAGAAGGGGAGATGTGGGGACGCATTCTCGAGATCCTCAAGGAAAAAGCGGACGCAGGCCTTGATGTGCGCGTGATGTACGACGGAATGTGCGAGCTGAATTCCCTGCCTAAGAATTACCTGAAGCTGCTAAGGAGAGCGGGAATTACGGCGAAGGCATTTTCCCCGATCATGCCTGTGATCTCTTCCCATTACAATTATCGCGACCACCGGAAGATCCTCGTGATCGACGGGAAGACCGCATTTACCGGAGGCGTGAACCTCGCGGACGAATACATTAATGTGAAAGAGCGGTTCGGGCACTGGAAGGACGCCGGACTTATGGTGCGGGGCGCCGCTGCGCGCTCATTTACCCTCATGTTCCTTCAGATGTGGAATATCACGGAGAGAGAGGCGGACTATTCCCGGGTAACAGAGAACATGCCGCAGCCGGTTCCGGAAAATACTGTCGTCCGGGCGAAATGGTCCCCCGAAAGGAAAATGGCTTCGGAAGGCGGCTACGTCATGCCCTACGCGGACTGCCCTCTTGATAATGACAAAGTCGGCGAGACTGTTTACATGGATATTCTGTACCGGGCAAATGACTACGTCCATATCATGACGCCGTATCTCATTCTGGACGGAGAACTCAAGGCTGCTCTCAAGTACGCGGCGGAGCGCGGCGTCGACGTCAAACTGATCCTGCCCGGCATTCCGGACAAAAAGGCGGCGTATGCGCTGGCAAAATCCCATTATAAGGAGCTTGTGGCATCCGGCATCGAGATCTATGAGTATACGCCGGGATTTGTTCACTCCAAGATTTTTGTCTCCGACGACAAAAAAGCAGTAGTCGGGACGATCAATCTCGACTACCGCAGTCTTTATCATCATTTTGAGTGCGCCGCCTACCTCTATAAAACGCCCTGCGTCGCGGAAGTGGAAGCGGATTTCTGTGAGACCCTCACAAAATGCCGGCGCGTCACCCCGGAGACGATCCGAAAGGAGAAACTGTCCTATAAGATCACGGGCTGGATCCTGAAATTTACGGCGCCGCTCATGTGAGCCGGCCGGTTCTTACTGCTTGATCCGGACCCACATCGCCGGGCGGACGCCGCCGTCGGTGTAGTTGTTGTTGATGCCGTAATCGTACAGCGTGCCGTCCTCGTAGACGCAGGCGACGCTGAGCAGTCCGCTGCCCGGATTGCGGAGCCACCACCATTTGCCGATCTTCCGGCTCTCGTCCGTCGGGCAGTACTTTTCGACTTCCTCAATATCCAGAACAAAAATTTTATCGACAGTGCCCGGGCCGCCGGCGGATTCCCATCTCGGATTCCGGCGGTTCTCGACGCGCGTGTTGGTGATGCGGATCCTCTCCTGGAAAGAGAAAGATTCCTGGATAAAATCTTTATTCAGCCAGCGGCGGAGCGAGCAGGTGCCCCAGTACGTGTCGATATACATTTTGTTATAGGGCTCGTGAGCAATAACATCATCCGCGAAGATCATGCGGAGCTGGCCCTGCTTATCGATGACGTGCCAGTGGATCGGCTCTCCGTCCCGGGTGCCGAATGTCACGGTGCTGCCGACTTCCCAGTCTTCAGATTCCAGATCATCTACGGTAAATTTCTCCGCTGTGTGAACTTCATTCTCAATTTCTTTTTCCCGGTCTCCGAGGGATGTGAATTCCGCTCCGGTCTTCTCCGCGTCTTCACCGGGAGCATAGGCCGCCGCGATCGTGTCGGCGTAATCTCTCAGTCTTGTTTTCTGTTCTGATGTCTGATGCTGTGTGCTGTTGTCCATGATGTGATCCCTTTCTGAATGTTCTCCTGTTTAGAAAAACGCTGTTTCACTCCCTAATACCCCTTGGGGGTATTTATATGATATATAATTAACAGAGTATTGTCAATATGCTTATTGAGAAATATTTCAAAATGCAGCGGGGAACGGTTCTCTTTGGCGCCAAAGAGAACTGTCCCGCTGGCCCCTTGACAAAAGAAGGAATCCGTATTATAAGTGTACTAATCGAATTAATACAGTTGATACGGCTGCAATACAGCCGGCAAAGAAAGACAGGGAAACGGGAATGTTTGTTCTTGATTATTCCGATCGAAGGCCGATCTATGAACAGATCACGGAGAAAATACAGGATCTTATCCTGAAGGGCGGGCTCGAAGTGGATGCGCCGCTCCCGTCCGTGCGTCAGCTCGCCATGGATCTTTCCATCAATCCGAACACTATCCAGCGCGCTTATCAGAATCTGGAGCGGGATGGCTGGATCTATTCCGTGCGCGGAAAAGGAAGTTTTGTCGCCCATGCGGCGGCAGCCCGGAGCGCGAGACGCGGGGAGGTGCGGCAGAAGCTTGCCGATCTGATAGCGGAAGCCCGGCTTCTCGGAGTGACAAGAGCTGAATTTCTGAGAGCGGCGGAGGAGACCTGGACTCCGGACGCGGACTAAAACAGGCGGAAGACCGAAGATAAAGATATGTGGGAGGCAATTCTATGATCACCGCACAGCAGCTGACAAAACGGTTTGATGACGTGACCGCCGTAAACGGGATCGATCTTGTCATGGAAGAAGGGCAGGTATTCGGCCTGATCGGCACGAACGGCGCCGGAAAATCCACCTTTTTCAGGATGCTCGCCGGCATTATCCGGCCGGATGAGGGGACGATCCGTGTGGACGGAGAAGCGGTTTTTGAAAATGAAGCCGTCAAGCGGAAGCTCTTTTATATTTCCGATGATCAGTTTTCATTCGCAAATGCGACTCCGGAGGAGATGGCGGAGTACTACCGCCTGTTCTATCCGGCATTTGACTGCGAGAGACTTTATAAGATCCTGGACGATTTCGGACTGGATAAAAAAAGAAAGATCAAAACATTTTCCAAGGGAATGAAAAAGCAGGCGTCCCTGCTTACGGGCATCTGTTCCGGGGCAAAATATCTGCTTTTGGACGAAACGTTCGACGGACTGGACCCCGTGATGCGTCAGGCGGCGAAAAGTCTCCTTGCGTCCAATATGATCGACGCAGGGCAGACGCCCATCATCGCATCGCACAATCTGAGGGAACTCGAGGATATCTGCGATCATGTGGGGCTTCTGCACAAGGGCGGGATCCTTCTGTCAAAGGATCTGATCACCCTCCGGGAGGGACTGCACAGGATCCAGCTCGTTCTTAAAGAAGGTATGCGGATCCGCGACCTGACCGGTATCGACATTATCAAAAAAGAAAACAGAGGAAAAGTTTATACACTGACGGTCCGGGGCGATGAGACGGATATCCGCAGAGTGATCGAATCGTATGAGCCGGTCTTCTATGAGGTCATTCCGCTCAGTCTGGAAGAGATCTTTATCAGTGAAACGGAGGTGGCAGGATATGAGCTCAAGTCGCTTATTTTCTAAAGGAAAGAAGGCGGATTTCCGCAGGGAGATCCCCTGGTTCATCATGTACTGCCTGATATTTGTGTTCGCCATTCCCATCGCGTATCTGTTCGGGATGCCCGGAGACAGCACATTTGAAGCGGCTCTGTCCCTCGCGGAAAAGAATAAGAGGCTCTTTAATTATGCGGCCGACATTCTCGGAATGGGCGGGATCTCTGTTATCCTCATGGGAACGGGTCTTCTTGAGGCGTACCACGAATTCGGGTATCTGCACAGAAAACAGGAGATCGATTTCTTTCATTCCCTGCCTGTGACTCGCCGGCAGATGTTCTTCGGGCGTTTTACGAACGGAGTGAAGACAGTGCTCGTCCCCTATATCTGTGCGCTTCTTACGGGATTGATCAGCGCCGCTCTGACGGGACTTTCTTTTAAGGAAATGCTTCCGCTCACATGTACGGCTCTCGTCCTCAACACGGGCGTTTTCCTGATGTCCTACGCGGTGGGGATCCTGGCGGTCATGCTGACAGGGCGCGCCCTCACGGGAATACTCGGGATGGCCGTCCTCATGGGATATTTTCCGATGCTCTCGGTCGTTCTCGACTCAACACCGTCGGTCTGGTTTGATACTTATAAAGCCGGCACGGAGATACTGCCCATCCGGTGGCTTCTTGAGATGTCCCCCTGTACACAGCTGATCCGGTATCTTAACGTATTTCAGTCGAGGTTTATGATGCCGCCCGCCTACGATGCCGTGACGGCGGGATTTCTGATCCGCGTGCTTCTGGGATTTGCCGCGGCAGCGGTCTTAGTGCTCATTGATCTTAAACTCTATGATATGCGGCCTCTCGAGAAAGCCGGCGACGGGATGATCTTCCGGAAAACGGAGCCTGTCATCCGTGTGCTGCTTGTCGTTTTCGCCGCGCTCGGCACGATGCAGTTTATGCGCTCGATCAGTGACAGACTCGGATGGGTCCTGTTCTTTACGCTGGCGGTGACCGCGCTCGGACATATCCTGGTCGAGCTGATCTACAGGGCGGATCCGAAAAAAGTATTGCGGCATAAGGTCGAACTCGGAGTGATCCTTCTTGCGGCGGCGGCCCTGATCCTGATCCTTCACTTCGATCTGACCGGATATAACCGGTACCTTCCGAAGGAAGAAAAAATCGAAGCCGCGGAACTGCACTTTACGAATACGTCGAACCAGGACATGGTCTGGCAGGTCGATACCTCCGGAGAGGAGTATGTGAGCTGGTCGCAGGAGCCGGAATACTGGTTCGCGGATCCGGAAAAGCCTGTCGCGGACGGATTATATAAGGAAGCGGAGGAAATCGGAGCTGTCAGAGCCATTGCGGAAAAGGGGATCGAATACTGCGAAGAAATCCGGAAGAACGGAACGCAGGAAAATGCGGACGAGGCTGCTGTCCCTCTTTCCGTGACATGGCACCTTGCGGGCGGAAAAGAGGTATCCAGAAGTTACTGGGTGCGGGTCCCTGAGATACATGACGAATATGAGACACTCTTCGACTCGGAGACCGGACGGAACTATATGTTCCCGGTTCTGAGCATCGATACGGACACTATGATCGGAGAGATCCAATATGAAGAGTGCGGAAATGTGATCCGCCTCGACAAAAATGTCCGGGAGGAAGTTCTCGATGCTTATTTGATGGATCTTCGTGCTATGAATATGGCAGATATCGAGAAGAAGGCCCCTGTCGCCATGCTCCGGATCGGACTCTCCCCGGAAATGCTGCGGAAGCTGGGACTCGACGATATGGCAGAAGATCTTGAAGCTGCCGCGGCTGTGGATTTTAAATATGGGGGAGATGCTTTCTTCCGCTATCCTCTTTATGATTCCTTTGCCCGCACACTGGAAGTATTAGAGCGGGAGGGGATCACGCCGGTGACGGTCTATGAGAAGACCGCCGCAACGGAAAACTTCGAAGTAAACGGGTGGGGATTTGATCAGAACGGCAATGAGCAGTACTTCTCCGATGCCGTCACCACGCCGGATGACATCGAAACAGTCCGCAAATATCTTGTTCTCGGCGATTACAGCTACTATAATATGTATGGTCCGGAGACAGTGCCGGATCTCGGAATCAGCTGGAGCGTCGACGGAAAAGACTATACCGGCATTCTTCTTGACAATGAGGAGACGCAGGAGCTGACGGACAGGTATTACCGTGAACATCAGCTGATAAGAAATATACCGGTAAAATGACTCCTTAACGGAGCCGAAGGGAGAATAGATATGCAAAAGGGCAAAAAAGCAGTATGGATCATCGCGATCGCGGCAGTGGTGATCGTGGCCGGATTTTTCATCATCCGCCACTTCGTCACGGGCGGTTCCGCGAAGAAGGGCGAGGACGTCGCCTACGTCGACACGGTAGCCAATTTTATGGGGATCGGCGGCAGCGGCGGAATGGTCAACCGCTTCGCGGGGGTCGTGGAATCCCAGGAGACCTGGTCGGTGAACCAGAATCAGGAGTACACGGTCGAAGAAATCTATGTGACCGTGGGACAGGAGGTCAAAGAAGGGGATCCTCTGTTCAAATATGATATTGAGAAGTTTCAGTCGGATCTCACCCAGGCGGAGATCGATCTTGAGAGACTGAACAATGAGATGACCAGCATGGTCACCATTAAAGAACAGCTCGAAAAAGACGCAAAAAAGGCTTCTTCTTCCGAAAAAGCCAATTATACGATCCAGATCCAGGAACAGGAACTGAATATCAAACAGAAGCAGATCGATATCGAAACCAAGCAGCTTGACATCGAAAAGCTGCATGAGAACATCGATCACGCGGTCGTGACCAGCGGCCTCACCGGCGTCGTGAAATCGATCAACAAAGACGGTTCCGGCTCCATGGGATACGGCGGAAGCGAGGAAGACAACGCCTTCATTACCGTCATGCAGGTCGGCGATTTCCGCGTCAAAGGCACGATCAACGAGCAGAATATGTACGATATTTACGCGGGTGAACCGGTGATCGTTTATTCCCGCGCGGACAAGACGAAGACCTGGAGAGGCACGATCGACCGCATTGACACGGAAAATACCGTCCAGTCCCAGAACTATTACGGAGGCGATTCCTCCAACCAGAGCAGCAAGTATCCGTTCTATGTCCAGCTTGAGGACAGCACGGGGCTCATGCTGGGGCAGCACGTCTATATGGAGCCGGATCTCGGCCAGGGCGAGGAGGCGGACAATACGCTCTACCTTGCGGAATACCTGATCGACATGACGGATCCGGAACATCCGTTCGTCTGGAAAGAGGAAAATGAAAAACTCGTGAAACAGCCGCTCACCCTCGGTGAATACAACGAGGAGCTGATGCAGTACGCCGTCGAATCCGGGATCACCGCAGATGACCGCATCGCGTTCCCGGCAGAAGGACTCCGTGAAGGCATGCCGACCGCGGATATGGCGGACATGCAGGTCATGGATGACGAGGGCATGATGGAAGAAGGAATGCCGGACGAAGGTATGTACGAAGAAGGAATGCCGGGCGAAGGCATGATGGAAGAAGAAATGCCGGATGAAGGCATGTACGAAGAAGACATGATGGAAGGCCCCGGTGAGGGAGGCGTAGGATGATCGTTGAACTGAGGCATGTCTATAAGGATTACGTGCAGGGCAAGATGGTCGTCCCGGTCCTCAGAGATATCAATTTCGGGATCGAGGAAGGCGAGTACGTCGCGATCATGGGCCCCTCCGGATCGGGAAAATCGACGCTCATGAACATTATCGGATGCCTGGATCAGGCGACGAGCGGCGAACTTCTCATCGACGGCAGAGATGTCAGCAAATGCACGGACAATGAAATGGCGGATGTCCGCCTGCACAAGATCGGTTTTATTTTCCAGAATTTCCAGCTGCTGCCCCGCGAGACAGCGCTGGAAAATGTCGCACTTCCCTTAAGCTACGCCGGAGTACCGGTGAAAGAGAGAAGGGAAAGAGCGGCGGAAGCGCTGGAGAGAGTCGGACTCGGGGACCGCGTGAAATTCACGCCGACGCAGCTGTCCGGCGGCCAGAAGCAGCGCGTCGCCATCGCGCGTGCGATGATCAACAAACCGAAGATCCTCCTCGCGGACGAGCCCACCGGCGCGCTGGATCAGGCATCCGGCCGCGCGGTCATGGAATTGTTCCGCTCCCTCAATGAGGAGGGGATCTCGATCCTCATGATTACCCATGACGCAAATATCGCCCGCCACGCGGACCGGATCGTGGAGATCTGGGACGGCGAGCTGCGGTATCCGGACGGGGAGGAGCCGACATTTTCCGGCGCGGCTTCATCGCAGGAGGAAAAAAAGACGGACGGGGGAACCTCGGAGGTATTTTCCGGGGAAACTACGGACATTCCCGATGAAATGATGAGTGAACTTGAAAAGGAACTGAAAGAAGGCGTGGTAGACGCTATGCAGGAGGTGCGGGATGAATAAAAAGAAAAAACTGCTCGCGATCATCCTCAGCGTCGTCCTGGGCGCCGGGGCGATCTTCGGAATCGCGGTCGCCGTCAAAAAAACGACCGGCGGCGGGAGAATTCTGGTCGTGGAAGCCGCAAATTTCAATTACGGCGGCTACTACGGCGGCATGGAGGATATGGAAGGTATTGTGACGACGGACATCTCCCAGGATGTTTATGTCGGTTCGTCTGATACCATCGAGAAGGTCATGGTGAAAGAGGGCGATCAGGTCAAAGAAGGCCAGGTCCTGATCCGCTATGACCGCACAAAGACTTCCCTCGCACTGCAGCGGGAGGAGCTCTCCTACGAACAGCTGAAACTGAATATCGAAGTCGCGGAGCGCAATATCGAGACGCTGCGCCGGATCTCCCCCTACAGTGAGGATTACGGCGGAGGAGAGGAGATCTTCCCCGAACCGCAGCCCGGCGAGGAGACGGCAGCAGTGGTCTACTCCGAGCTGAATCAGAGCAGCGCCCCCTATAACGATGATGAAGAAGACGCGGGAACCGAAATGAACCCGCTGCGCTTCCTGTGCGCGCCGGACTGTGTTGTGACGCCGGCATTTCTCCGCGCGATGAAAGGCGCGGCCTCGGAAGGCCCGCTCTATTTCACGCTGGAAGTGCGGGACGGCAATACCAGGGACGGAGCTCTCGTCAAAGGGTTTACCTTCGAGGCATCCCAGCTCCCGGACGTTCCGGACGCATGGTCCGGCAGGCTTTTCCTGCAGGAAGTCCTCAAAGAGTCCACCCTTGTTGAACTCTACGGCGAACAGGCCGCGAAGACGAACCTTGCCGGAATCGGTGATGCTTATAACGCGGGTGATACCTCCGGCACTGTCGGATCCTCTGAGAATCCGTACCGCTTCCTCGTCAAGGACGGGACGACGATCTCGAAATCTTTTATCGACGCCCTGAAAGCTAAGAATAATGCCTACTTTGTTCTGGAGAGCAGAAGCGGAAATATGCTGTCCGGCTCACTGGAATCCATGTTCTATCAGGGAAGCGGCAAAGTCGTTCTCGAAGGCAACTGGACCGGGACCGTGAATCTCAGTGATCATTCGAAACCGGTGATCATAGTGACCGGGGTGGAGCCGACGCCGACACCGTCAGAAACACCTGTACCGTCTCCGACAGGGACACCTACGGGATCACCGACACCGACTCCGTCGGGAACGCCGACAGATACACCGACACCAACAGCAGAACCGACAGATACGCCGACACCGACAACGGAACCGACGGATACGCCGACCCCGACAACAGAACCGACAGATACGCCGACACC
>SVDL01000068.1 GCA_015057835.1 Lachnospiraceae bacterium | reverse complement strand
GAAGCGCGCCCTTCGGGAGCTTCGCGCCGATCGCCGTATATCTTCCCGGATTGTGCAGGAAATCAACGACCTCCTGCAGGGATTCCTTCGCCTCATCCTGTCCGGCCACATCCCGGAAGGTCACGCCGGTATCCTGCTGCACATAGGCCTTCGCCTTGCTCTTGCCGACACCCATGACGCCGCCCCGGCCCATCCGGTTCATCATAAAGGACATGAAGACCATGACAATAATGAAGGGGATCAGGAAGGAGAGCAGCATCGAAATGACCTGAGACACCGCGGAAGTATCCGTCTTATAGAGTTCCACCGAACCCTTGGCGTTCAGGACTCTCTCCGTGAGGTCCGCTTCCGTCTCGGTCATGACAGCGGTATATTCGACGACCGCTTTGCCGCTGTCCGCGGACACCGGTGTGATCGTGATCGTGTTGCCCTTGATCTCGACCGATTTCACCTGTCCGTTCTCAAGCATCTCCACGAATTTGTCGTAGGTGATCTTGCGGCTCGTCGTGTTGTTGAACATATTGGAAAACAGGCCCATGCTGAGCAGACTGATCGTAATGCAGATCAGCAGGAGCATCAGAGTCTGCCTGTTTTTATTGTTCCCGCCGTACCCGTTGTTCTGGTCCTGACGGTTATTTTGATTATTATCCATACGATTCTCCCGTATATTGCATCAAACCATTAAACTATTATAGATTCTTACATGGCAAGTTGCAAGGGAACCAATTCGTAAATTTCTGTGAACACAAAGTGCTTCAAAAGCCTTGAGCAACCAGTGACTTCAAGGCCTTCCGCCGGTTCTCCGGCCGGCGCTGTCCGGCCTCTGTTTTCCGGGACAAATGCATTTGTCCCTATTCGACGTCGATCTCCTCGATCGTCATGTCCCGCCCGCTTACGGGCGTGAGTTTTCCGCCGCCGCAGCGCGGGCATTTCATATGCTTCGTATCCACCTGAAACTGCTCGCCGCAGTCCAGGCACTGCGCGACGCCGGGGACCGTCTCAATGTGAAGAGGAACGCCTCTGTACGAAGTCCCGTCAGTGACGGCTTCCCACGCGTCCGCCATAAAATGCGGCACGACGCCGGAGAGATCCCCGATGGAGATCGTCACGGCGATCACATTTTCCGCCCCCTCGTCCTTTACAAGCTTATCCACCATTTTCAGCAAGGCGTCCGCGAGCCCCAGTTCGTGCATCCGCTCTCCTTTCCGAAAAAGCCGGGCGACATGATCGCCCGGCCGATATCTTTCTACGATGACTGCTTCATTTCTCCAAAAAGCGCCGTCTTACTCCTTCGAACTCGCAAACGGCTTCGCCATAATGCGCCCGACTTTCTTCACGACATGTCCTACGGCCTTGATCGGCACCGCCTCGAATCTGTCCGCCTCGATATCGGTGTTCAGCTTCAGGTGGATCGCGTCAAATTTGCACTTCGTCGTGCACAGTCCGCAGCCGACGCACATGTACGGATCGATCTTGGTAGCGCCGCAGCTTAAGCAGCGGCTCGTCTCGCGGCGGACCTGATCCTCGGTGAAGGTGACGCGGGTATCCCCGAACGTCTTCGCCTTATGGGCGTTGTAGCCCGGGACCTGTCTCTTTTCGTTGTCGTAGCGGATCGGATCAAGATCGATATTCGACTTGTCGAGAGCTTTATATACGCGGCGGTCGCGGCCCATCGTGAGGGTCTGGCCCGGATGGACGTAACGATGCAGGGAAATGAATCCTTCCTTGCCGTCCGCAATAGCATCGATCGCGAAGCGGGCGCCGTGGTAAATGTCGCCGCCGACGAAAATATCCGGTTCCGAAGTCTGGTAGGTCAGCGGATCCGCCTTGACCGTGCCGTTGCGGTTGAGCTCGACATTCAGGCCTTCCAGGAGGCCGCCCCACTGCGCGGACTGGCCGATGGAGAGCAGCACGTTCGAGCAGGGAACGGTGATGGTCTCATTCTCGTCATAGGTCGGATTGAAGCGGTGCTCCGCGTCAAATACGGAGGTGCATTTCTTAAAGACCACGCCGGTGACTTTGCCGTCTTCGGTGAGGATCTCTTTCGGGCCCCAGCCGCAGTTAACGGTGATATCTTCTCTTTCGGCCTCTTCCACTTCATCGTCTGCCGCCGGCATGATGTCGCGGCTCTCGAGGCAGAGCATCGTGACCTTGCCGTCTCCCACGCGGACCGCGGTGCGGGCCACATCGACCGCGACGTTGCCGCCGCCGACAACGACCGTATCGCCGTTCAGCTTCAGTTCTTTGCCGAGATTGATCTGTCTTAAGAAATCTACGCCGGCGTAAACGCCTTCCGCGTCTTCTCCCGGAACGCCGACGCTGCGGCCGCCCTGAAGACCGATGGCGATGTAGAAGCCCTTGTAGCCCTCCTCACGGAGCTGCTGGATCGTCACGTCTTTGCCGACTTCCACGCCGCACTTGAACTCGACGCCCATCTCCTTCAGAATGTCGATCTCCGCCTCCACGACATCTTTTTCAAGCCGGAAGGACGGAATGCCGTTCATCATCATGCCGCCCGGACGGGATTCTTTCTCGAAAACGGTCGGTTTGTATCCCTTTTCCGCCAGATAGTACGCGGCGGTCATGCCTGCCGGACCCGCGCCGATAATGGCGATTTTCTGCTCGTAAGGCATGCCGTTCATATTTGTGATCTTCGGAACATAGCGCGTCTCCGCATTCAGGTCGTGATCCGCGATAAAGCGCTTGACTTCGTCGATCGCCACTGCCTGGTCTACCGTGCCGCGGGTGCATTCATCCTCGCAGCGGTGGTTGCAGATGCGTCCGCAGACCGCCGGGAACGGATTTTCCTTGCGGATCAGTGCCAGCGCGTCCGTGTATTTGCCCTGTGCGGCAAGTCTTAAATAGCCCTGTACGGCGATGTGTGCCGGGCATGCAGTCTTGCACGGCGCGGTGCCGGTCGCGACAACGTCTTCCCGGTCCTCGCGGTAATCGTCGTTCTGGATCCCCTTGCCGCCAAGCAGCGAATAGCGAAGGGATTTGTACGGCTTCTCTTCCGGAAGCGGGGTCTTCGTGCAGAGCTTCTGGCCGAGCTTCAATGCATTTGCCGGGCAGTTTTCCACGCACTGTCCGCAGGCGACGCATTTTTCCTCATCGATCTCCGCAACGAAGTTGGAACGGATCGCGTCCCGCGCGCCGAACATCAGACCGACACGGAGTCCGAAGCATGCGCAGGAGCAGCAGTTGCAGATCGCGGAGCTCTCGCCGGCTTCCTCGATATTTGGCATATCGTGCATGAGGCCGTTCTCTTCCGCGCGGGCAAGGATCTCATAGACTTCTTCTCTGGATACCTGTCTGCCGCGGCCGGTGCGGATATAATGCTCTGCGCCTTTGCCCATCTGAACGCACATGTCGTCCGCGATATGGCCGCAGCCGTCGCCGATCGATGTGCGGGACTGACGGCAGGAGCAGGGTGAAACGGAGAATATGTCGTACTTATTGATATAGTAGGAGAGCTTATCAAAATCGCGGACGCCTTCAATATCTTTGATCGCGCTCTCAATCGGCACGACTCTCATGAGACCGTAGCCGTTCGGCAGCATCGGTGCCATCGTCTGCATGCGGATGCGTGTATATTCCTCAAACGCTTTGCCGACTTCCGGATGCTCCTTAAGAAGCTGTTTATTGTTGACGAGCATTTCCATGATGCCCGGTGCAAAGATCTGCATGTACGCGCGGTCTTTTCCGTCCGTTTTGTCCGTTGTGACGCGGAATACGCCGATCCAAGCAAGGTGATTCACGATTTCCTGCGTCTTTTCGATGGAAAATCCGGTCTTTTTCGCAAGATACTCGATGGTCCTCTCCTTGCGGAGCCCGCAGGCGATAGCGACATCCGCCTCATCATCCGTGAGAATAGATGCCAGCGAATAATACTCCGGCGCGTTCTCGTCGATCTTGTTGATCACACCCGTCAGTCCGCCCACGATGTGACAGAGTTTTACTATTTTCGGTCTCAGTTCAGCCATACTGATCTCCTCTCATTGCCGGAATCGTACCGGCTTTTTTTATCCCTTTCCTCACTGCTCAAAAGGACGCGCCTCAGCTTCTCAGGGCGCGTTCCTTCTGTCTTTTTTGTATTTATTCCGTATGGATCACCTGGCGATAATGCCGTCCACAAGGATCATCGCCACTTCCGCCACCGCGTCCTTATAGGAAATATCATTCTTGACAAGAATGTCCTTCTGGAAGAACTGTTCAATGGAAGCCTGGAACATCGAGCGGAACACCGGGATCATGACCGGACGGATCAGGCCCTCGTCCATGCCCTGACGCAGCAGACTCTCCGCGCCCTGCCAGTACTCCTCTCTGCGTTTTTTCCAGTGTTTATAGACCATCGGATATTTTTCTTTCAGGACATACAGCTTCCGGAGGTCATAGATCTCGTACCGCTTTGGGATCGTGCCAAGAACGAGCCGCAGCTTCTCCACAGGCCCCGCTCCGGGAGTCGCGGCCACTTTCAGCTCGTCTTCCATCGCCGCGTCAAAAAAGCGGTCGATCGTGTCGATCATAAGCGACTTCTTGTCCGGGAACACCGTGTAGATCGTCTTTTTGCTCATGCCAAGGGAATGGGCAAGATCATCCATGGTAAACTTGATGCCCTTGCTGTTGAACAGATCTGCCGCGCTGTCCAGGATCCTGATTCTTAAGTCATCTCTTTCCATTTTTTTGTCTCACTCTTGAGTTTTTTATATTTTATCACAGGGCATACTGCCGCATCAAGAAACGGAATTGACAAATTCCGTTTCCACTTATTGAGCAACTTGTCTCTCTCCTGAAACTCTGTTTTCAAAGCAGCCGAGCTCCGCGGTCCGGTCTGTTTATTCGAAAATAGCACAGCCGTTCCTTCCGGCTTCCTTGACCTTATAAAGAGCGGCGTCCGCGTCCTTGAAAATATCACCCTGCGGATTATTCCTGTCGGAAAATGCGATACCGACGCTGAGGGACACCGGCGGAAGATCATCTTTCGGGTGCTGCAGCGTGCTGTTGATGCTGCTGATCTTATTGCGGACGAGCTCCGCCATGGAGCTGTTGACACGGGTCATGACCACGGCGAATTCATCTCCGCCGATCCGGCAGAGGATATCGACGGAACGGAACGTCCGTCGCAGAATATCCGCCAGTCTCTTGAGAACTCTGTCTCCCACCGCATGCCCGTACGTGTCGTTGATGGACTTGAAATAGTCGACGTCGATCAGGATCAGCGCCATATGTTCTGTATCAGCGCTCTCCATCAGCAGGTCATAGGCGCCGCGGTTGAAGAGTCCGGTCAGGGCGTCATGCGACGCCTCGTGGCTGAGCCGTTCCTGGGCTTCTTTATTTTCCTTCAGGATCTTGTTGTAAGTCCTCGTGACAAAGCGGAGTTCCTCGACGCCTGTCGGAGCGATTTCTTCCTGCTCCTGCATTTTCCTCACGATCTCCGTCAGCGGGACGCGGACCATCAGAGTAATCAGCACGACGATCGACAGAACGATCAAAAGGAAAATGACCGAGAGCAGTGTCTGAATATGGACCAGCATGGACAGCTGCGCCGAGGCGTGCTCGAGTTCCTGTGAGGACGCCCGGATCAGCGACTGTGTGCACAGGTTGACATTTTCCCGGATACGTTCCTTATAATGCATATATTCATTGTCGAAGACCAGATTCTGCGCTTTGTGGATCAGCTCATCACTGCTCAGACTCTGCTCCTGTTCCGTGAGCGGGATGGAAAGAATTGTTTCCGGGATCCGGTCTCCCTCGTAATTTCCTGCCGCTATCATCAGACGCATAGCGTGGTTCTCGATCTCCACCAGTTCATTGGAAAGATCGAGTGCTGTGTTGAGACTGTCAAGGGCAGCGCTGTCCTTGCCGGCAAGCAGTTCTTCGAGATTCTCGATCGCTTTGTCTCTTGTTTTTGTGTTCTCCACTTCCTCGAAGAAATCGTCCAGATACTGGACTTCTCCCGTAACAACAAAGCAGCGGACGCGGTCCGTCAGGTAATCCGATCCCGTCTCCATATCGGAGGCGGCCATCTGAGCGGAAATATACCTGTCGCTGGCTTTCTGCATGCGCTGATAGCCTCTCGTGACAAACAGATCCGCGCACAGCAGCGCCGCCGCGGCAATAACCGCGAGGATCACGAAAAAGATGGACGCGGTCTTCAGCTGAATGCCGGAATGCTCGGAAGATGTTTCCGCAGCAGAATGCGCCTCGGACCCTTTTTCTTTGGAAAGGAGTTTTTTCTCGACCTCACCGTCCGTTTCAAAAGAAAGATCTCCGTCCGAAGCCATGCCGTCCGCAATCTTTACGAACGGTTTTTTTGTTTTTGCCGCTTCCGCTTCCTCCTTTAGAAGCCTGTCTACTTTTGCCCGGTCCACTTCTTTTTTCTGCAGGATAAACGGTTCGAACTCCGACGCGGGCACAGGTTTCGAGAAGAAATAGCCCTGAACGAGATCGCAGCCCAGCGTCTTCAGAGCACGAAGCTGTCCTTCGGTCTCCACCCCCTCCGCAATGACGGGCACGGACAGATAGTCCGCGATTCCGATAATGACCTCGAGCATGTGGGTGCTGCCGCCCTCCTGGAACGCGCTCCGGATAAACTGCATGTCCAGTTTCAGCGCGTCAATGGGCAGGTTGGAGATCATATTCAGTGAGGAATATCCGGTCCCGAAATCATCCATCTCGATCTGCAGACCGAGATCACGGAGCTTTTCCACTGTCTCGACGATCTGCTTCTGGTCCTGGGTATAGGCGGATTCCGTCACTTCCAGAAGAAAATCTTCCCCGGAAAGTCCGTGTTCTTTCAGAATAGACATGAGAACATCGGGCAGAGCCGGATCGTACATATCAATCCTTGACACGTTGACGGAAACAGGTACGGAGTATCCCAGCCGTTCTTTCCAGTCGCGAATCTGCTCCGCGGTTTCACGCCAGACGTAACTGTCCAGACGCTCGATCAGGCCGTTATTCTCGAACAGAGGAATGAAAACGCCCGGGCTGATCATGCCGAGATCGGGATGAAACCACCGGACCAAAGCCTCCGCGCTTGAAAGAATGGGCGTGTCAGGCCTCACGTCAAATTTCGGCTGATAATAAACCTTGAACTGCTTTTCCGCGATCGCGGCGGGGAAATCTTCGATCAGCTGTTCCTCATACAGTTCCTGCTGATGGAGGCTGTCGTCATAGATACCAATATTGTTGGAGAAGTTTCCTTTTACCGTATCCGAAGCCATTTTGGCGCGGTCGAAGCGTCTCTCTATATCGATGCTCTTGTCGACATCCGAATAGACGCCCATCCGCAGGTGGACCCGGGTCTCGGATTCGGTATCCTCGCTGAGCAGGATGGAGGCATCTTCCATGATCTCCTGGTAGTCCTCCCTGTGCGGGCAGTAGATTATAAAAGTGTCCGCCTCTCTGCGGCAGACAATGCCGCCGGCTTCCTTGACCATGTTCCGGACGTGCTCTCCTATTTTCCGCAGAACTTCATCCCCGTAGGCCTTGCCGTAGCGCTCATTGATCATCCGGAAGTGATTGACGTCCAGCAGGATGGCGTCCATGGCCAGATCTTTATGATACTGGTCGAACTGTTCCGCATAGCGGTAGAAATACTCTCTGTTATAAAGGCCGGTGAGTTCGTCCCTCTCGGTGGACTGAATGATCTCCCGGTCCTCAAAGAGCTCGATCGTGCGCAGCACTCTCGCCTGGATCACACCTGCCGCGGGATAGGGCTTCGGAATAAAGTCCGTCGCGCCGAGCTTCAGGCTCTCGATCTCCGTCTCTTTTTCTGCTGTCATGACGATGATCGGAATACGGGACAGCCTCTCATCCTCTTTCACCGCTTTGAGGACTTCAAGACCCGACATGACCGGCATCAGGATATCCAGCAGGACCAGCGAGAGCGTTTCGGCGTGTTTCCGGATCTGTTCCATGGTCTCCGCCCCGTCGCATGCATAGAGGATCTCATAATCGTTTTCGAGCATCTGACCGAGTATTGCCCGGTTGATCATCTCGTCTTCCGCGATCAGGATCTGACGTTTTCCGTTTACGGAATGGAATTTTTCGTGACTTTTTAACATTTTTCAAGTCTCCTTTATGCAAGTGTATCATGCAGAAATACCCAAATCAAGCGGTTTGAGAGACCTTAGCGATGGGAAAATAAAGACGCGGAAACGGCGGACTTTCGTCCGCCGTCTTATGTGCATTCCGGTTTTCTATGTTTTTTATATTAGTATCGTTTCCTTCGTACCGGACTGCAGGTCAGAAGAAAATGGATTTTCCTTCAAATACCGGATTGCAGGTCAAAAGCACGCCGATTTTCTTCATCATCCGGATGTCCACCGGGGCCAGCATGACAGAAGAATGAGCCTGACATCCTTTCAGAAGGGGCAGTGCCTCCAGTGCTTTTCTCGCATCTTCATTTGCCGAGGCGGAAATAGAGAGCGCGATCAGTGTCTCGTCGGTATGAAGTCTCGGGTTCTTGCTTCCTAGGTAGGAGGTCTTCAGCTTCTGCAGCGGTTCCAGCGCGTGGGCTTCAATCACGTGCACTTCATGGGGGATCCCCGCCAGTACTTTCAGGGAATTGAGCAGCGCTGCCGCCGTTCCTCCGAAGAGAGCCGATGTTTTCCCGGTCACGATCGTGCCGTCATTCAGTTCAAATGCCGTTGCCGGAGCGCCTGTATCCCTCGCGCGCGCCTCCGCCGCCGGCACGACGGCTCTGTCGGATGTTTTTACACCCGCCTGCTTCATGATCAGTTCGATCTTGTCCGCTTCTCTCTCTGTCCTTGTGCCGTCGGCAATGCCGTCGATTGCGGTATAGTAGCGGCGGATGATCTCCTGATTTGACGCTTCCCGGCAGGCCTCGTCGTCGATGATGCAGTTGCCTGCCATATTGACGCCCATATCCGTCGGGGATTTGTACGGGCTCTCCCCGTAGATCTCCGTGAACATATCCTGAAGGACCGGGAAGATCTCGATATCGCGGTTATAGTTGACCGTCGTGACCCCGTAAGCATCGAGGTGGAACGGGTCGATCATGTTGACGTCCTCAAGATCCGCTGTCGCCGCTTCATAAGCGAGGTTCACCGGATGTTTGAGCGGCAGGTTCCAGATCGGAAATGTCTCAAATTTGGCATATCCGGCGTTGATCCCGCGCTTTTTTTCATGATAGAGCTGGGAGAGGCAGGTCGCCATTTTTCCGCTGCCGGGTCCCGGTGCCGTGACAACAACAAGGGGTCTTGTGGTCTCGATATAATCGTTTTTACCAAAACCCTCTTCGCTGATGATCAGCTTGCTGTTGCCCGGATATCCCTTGATCGGATAGTGATAGTATGTCTTGACGCCGAACTGCTCAAGGCGGTTCCGGAACATGACCGCGGATTCCTGATTCGAGAACTGCGTGATGACGACGCCGCTCACATAGAGCCCCCGGTCGCGGAATTCGCCGATGAGGCGGAGAACGTCCGTATCATAGGTAATTCCAAGATCGCCGCGGACTTTATTTCTCTCGATATCCTTCGCGGAAACCGCAATGATGATCTCCGAGCGGTCCGCCAGCTGCATCAGCATCTGGAGCTTGGAATCCGGACGGAATCCGGGAAGAACTCTGGATGCGTGGTAGTCATCAAACAGTTTTCCGCCGAATTCCAGGTAGAGTTTTCCGCCGAAATGTTCGATTCTCTCTTTTATGTGTTCCGACTGTGTTTTAAGGTATTTTTCCGCACTGAATCCTGTTTTCATATCTGATCTCCGTATAAAATCTGATCCAAAAAAAATACTTTTCTATTATAACGGCAATCATAAAAAAAAGGAACCTGCTTTTTGCAGATTCCTTTTGTTTCTTTTTTGACCTTCTTCAGATCTGTTTTCTCTGTCCGGACGTCTCATGATGTTTTTTCCGGACCTCTTAAAGGACGATCATACAAGTTCAAGAAGAACTGTCATCGCGCCGTCGCCCTGGCGCTGGCCGATCTTGACGATGCGTGTGTAACCGCCGTTGCGGTTCGCATACTTCGGTCCGACCTCATCGAACATCTTCGCAGCGAGATCGATCTGCTTCGTGCCTTTCTTGCGGCCTTTTCCTGCCTTCGGGACTTCCTTGACCGGATAGAAGAAAGCGTTCATCTTGCGTCTTGCAGCGAGGCGGGACGGAAGGTCTTTCTTGATCTTCTTGTCGACCTCTTCGTAAACGGTCTGTTTCTTTCCGTCAACGACTTCTTTGACGCGCTTTCCGCTGGCGTCCTTCTTGGCGATCTTCGCCTTGACGGTAACTTCTTCGAAATTGTCTCTTTCTTTCACTGCGAGGGCGATAAAGCCTTCCGCGATCTTGCTGACTTCTTTCGCTTTTGCTTCCGTCGTAACGATCTTGCCGTTAAACAGGAGAGCCGTTACCTGGTTGCGAAGCAGCGCTTTGCGCTGGGATGCTGTTCTGCTGAGTTTTCTGTAGCCTGACATTTTTTCCTCCTCCTCGGGATACCCGCATGACGCTCTTCGGACTTACTCAGACGGGATCTTGTTCCGGGTGTTATCAGTCTTCGCTGGGCCGCAGCGAGAGACCGAGTTCCTTCAGTTTCGCAAGTACTTCTTCGAGCGACTTGCGGCCGAGATTGCGAACTTTCATCATATCTTCCGGCGTTCTGTCGCAAAGCTCTTCAACGGTATTGATACCGGCGCGCTTTAAGCAGTTGTAGGAACGGACGGAAAGTTCCAGTTCGTCAATATTCATCTCGAGCACTTTTTCTTTTTCATCATTCTCTTTTTCGATCATGACATCGACAGTCTTTGCCGTCTCTGTCAGGTCGATGAAGAGCTTCAGGTGCTCATCGAGGACCTTTGCCGCGAGTGAAACAGCTTCATCGGGGCTCAGCGTTCCTCTGGTCCACACATCGAGTGTCAGCTTGTCAAAATCCGTGACCTGTCCGACACGGGTGTCTTCCACATTGAGGTTGACACGGTCGATGGGGGTATAGATCGCGTCGATCGGGATCACGCCGATCGGCATATCCGCCGGCTTGCCCTTTTCAGCGCTGACATAGCCGCGGCCTTTTGTGATGGTGAGTTCCATATTCAGACGGCTGTCGGCACCGCTAAGGTGCGCGATCACGAGATCCGGATTGACGATCTCGACTTCCGAATCGACCTGAATATCCGATGCCTTTACGACACCTTCACCTTCAAATTCGATATAAGCGGTTTTCGGTTCATCCGATGCGGAATTATTGCGGATCGCGAGTTCCTTGATGTTCATAACGATCTCCGTGACGTCTTCCTTAACGCCCGGAATCGAGGTGAACTCATGCGCAATACCTGCGATCTTGATCATGCTGACGGCTGCTCCCGGAAGAGAAGAAAGCATGATTCTTCTCAGAGAATTGCCAAGCGTGATACCGAATCCGCGCTCCAGCGGCTCCACAATAAAGCGGCTGTAACGGTTGTCTTCCGAACTGCTCTCGATTTCAATCTTCGGTTTATTAAAATCAAACACGAATTGTTACCCTCCTTCTTTGTCTTGGCCTTGATACGAGGGGTTCTGCGCCGTGCTCTATTATTTGGAATAAAGCTCGACGATAAGCATCTCGTTGACCGGGACATCGATGAGATCTCTTGCCGGGATCTCTTTAACGGTTCCGGTAAGTTTCTCCGGATCAGCCTCAAGCCACGCCGGTACTGCTCTGCCGGCTGTTGCTTCCAGGATGTCCTTATATCTCTGAGAGGACTTCTTGTTTTCTCTGATTTCGATCGTATCCCCTGCCTTCACCTGATAGGACGGGATATTGACGACTTTGCCGTTGACAAGAACATGCTTGTGGTCAACGATCTGACGCGCTTCCATGCGGGTTCTTGCGAACGCGAGACGGAAAAGCACGTTGTCCAGACGGCACTCAAGAAGAGCCATCAGGTTGTCGCCGGTCATACCTTTCATGCGGTCCGCTTTCTTATAATAGTTGCGGAACGGCTTCTCAAGTACGCCATAGATAAATTTAGCTTTCTGCTTTTCACGCAGCTGAAGGCCGTAGTCCGACATCTTGCGGCTTGCGCGGGTAAGCTTTCTGTTCGACTTTTTATCGATGCCGATGACGGTCGGTTCGATTCCGAGCGATCTGCATCTTTTCAGGACAGGTGTTCTGTTTACTGCCATTTTAGTGATTCCTCCTCATTATACCCTTCTGCGCTTCGGCGGACGGCATCCGTTATGCGGCACCGGTGTGCAGTCCTGGATACTGGTGACCTGCAGACCGTTTGCTGCGAGAGCACGGATTGCTGCTTCACGGCCCGAACCCGGACCTTTTACGAATACATCTACAGACTTCAGACCATGGATCAGTGCTGCCTTGGTAGCGGTCTCAGCCGCCATCTGTGCAGCATACGGAGTAGATTTCCTTGAACCTCTGAAGCCCAGGCCGCCTGCACTTGCCCAAGAAAGAGCATTTCCCTGTGCATCCGTCAATGTCACGATGGTGTTATTGAAGGAAGACTGGATGTGCGCCTGTCCATGTTCAACGTTTTTCTTGACGCGACGTTTTGTCGCTTTCTTTACCTGCTTTGGCATAAAAACTAACCTACTTTCTTTTCTGGTTTCGTATGCGATTCACGGGCTATTGTCCGTTATTTCTTCTTGTTAGCAACCGTTCTCCTCGGACCTTTACGGGTTCTGGAGTTATTCTTGGTATTCTGTCCACGGACCGGGAGACCCTTTCTGTGGCGGATACCTCTGTAGCAGCCGATTTCCTGCAGCCGCTTAATGTTCATCGCGATCTCACGTCGAAGGTCACCTTCGACGATGCAGGTCGCATCCATGACATCTTTGATCTTGTTGACTTCCTCGTCTGTCAGATCCCTTACGCGAGTGCTGGGATCGACACCTGCCTGCTCAAGAATACGGCTTGCTGTTGTTCTGCCGATACCATAGATATAGGTAAGGCCGATTTCAACACGCTTGTCCCTTGGCAGATCCACACCTGCTAAACGAGCCATTGCAAAAACCTCCAATTTTCTTTTGCCGTCTGTATGATATGACAGACAGCGTCCCGGAAATCCTTGATTCCCGGGCAACCATAGTAACTGAATTGGGATATACGCTCCGGTATATCCAGCCGGATCTTTAGGATCCGACCTTTCCGGCAGGGGCGGAAATTCCCGCGCGCAGCCGGTATTAAGCACTATTATCCGTTCTGGCAATCGCCTCGCTACAGATAATGGTTCTACTTAATAAAGCGGTTGATCCTGATCAACCCTGTCTCTGCTTATGCTTCGGGTTCTCGCAGATAATGCGGATGGAACCCTTTCTTTTAATTACTTTGCATTTTTCGCAGATCGGTTTTACGGACGATCTTACTTTCATAACTACCTC
>SVDL01000067.1 GCA_015057835.1 Lachnospiraceae bacterium | reverse complement strand
ACATGAAGGGGATCCGCGCATGGACGGATTTCTGGGGCTACGACGTCAATCACGACTGGCCGTGGTGGTACAAGATGGTGCAGTACTTCCTTCCGAGATTTCTGTAAGTCACGGGGAGCCATGACGGACGGTTCTCTCCGGCCCCTCTGAGGAGCCACGGGGGACGGTTCTCTCCGGCTCCTCTGAGGAGCCACGGGGACGGTTCTCTTCGGCCCCTGTGAAGAGACGCGGCGGCTCCCGCATACACATAATTATTATTGAGGTAAGATCATGAATTTTATTTTTATTTCCCCGCAGTTCCCGAAAACCTACTGGAATTTCTGCGACCGCCTGAAGAGAAACGGCGTCAATGTCCTCGGCATCGGCGACAGTCCCTACGACTCTCTCGATGAAGCCCTCAAGTCTTCTCTCACGGAATACTACCGGGTCGACAGCCTTGAGGATTACGATCAGGCGTTCCGTGCAGTCGCATTTTTCTCCTTCAAATACGGAAAGATCGACTGGATCGAGTCCAACAATGAATACTGGCTGGGACTCGACGCGAGACTGCGCACCGATTTTCACGTGACGACAGGCGTCCAGGAAAATGAGATCGAGTTCCTGAAGGAAAAAAGGCTCATGAAGGTCCGCTACGCGGAAGGAAAGATCCCGACTGCGCGGCAGCATGTCGTGAGCACGCTGGAAAGTGCCCGGGAATTTATCGAAAAAACAGGCTATCCGGTCATTGTGAAACCCAACATCGGCGTCGGAGCTGCCGACACCTATACGCTTCACTCTGATGAGGAACTTGAGCAGTTCTACGGTGCGCTGCCCTCCATTCCCTATGTGATGGAGGAATTCATCACCGGCGATATCCGCTCCTATGACGCCATCGTCGATTCGAACGGCGACCCGCTCTTTGAATCCATGACCGTCTGGCCTCCCTCCATCGCGGATATCGTTCTCACACAGTCCGATCTCGCCTATTATGTCGCCGCTGAAGTGCCGGAGAAACTGAGGGAACTGGGCAGGCGCACCGTAAAGTCCTTCGGCGTGAAGAGCCGCTTCGTCCATCTGGAATTTTTCTGCCTCACAAAGCCAAAGAAAGGGCTTGGAAAGATCGGCGATTTTGTCGCCCTCGAAGTCAACATGCGCCCGGCGGGAGGATATACGCCGGATATGATGGATTTTGCCCACTCAACGGACGTCTATCAGATCTGGGCGGATATGGTCACGGCGGACGCCCGTCTTCTTCCGCCGAGCGATAAGGAATACTACTGCGCCTATGCCGGCCGGCGCGACGGCGTCGCCTATCTGCACACCCATGAAGAAATCATGGAAAAATATGGGGACCGCATGATGATGCAGGAGGAAATGCCTCCTATGTACTGGCCCCAGATGGGCAACCGCATGTACACGGTGCGGCTCGATTCCAAAGAGGAGACGGAAGAATTTATCGCTTTCGTCGACACGCGGATCTGACTTTGCTGCGGATTCCTGTATTTTGGGGCGGTTCTGCACACAGGATCCTCTCATTTCGCAGATTTTGAAATAATTTGTTCACAAACGGCACAGACTTCACGTCTGTGTCGTTTTCATTTCACAGAATGTTCGCACTTTTCCAACAAAGTGAAAACATATTTAAGGTACATTTTAGTTCAGAACCTTACAGTAAAACCATAAGATGCAGGAAGAAAACATGAACACCCTGTTCCGCGCTGGTATTTTTTTCGTACACCTTGTTTTTTAAAATGAAAACATAAGTTCAGGGGAGCGCGGAACGATCCGCAGAACAAAGAAACCGACCAACCATTTCGCGAAAGAAAGTAAGGGGACCGAAATCATGAGAAAATCTTTAAACAGAACCATAAAGAACACAAGAAGAAACGCCATTGTACGATGCAGCTGCGCCACCGGAGTGCG
Source organism: Lachnospiraceae bacterium (assembly GCA_015057835.1). GTDB lineage: Bacteria > Bacillota > Clostridia > Lachnospirales > Lachnospiraceae > Chordicoccus. Next base: position 11,721 of record SVDL01000067.1, on the reverse strand, counting down.
CTGGGCAGGATTTGTGGATTCCTCCACAGGAGCCTTCACTGCCATCACAACGATCCAGACGCCGTATGACGTCGAAAAATTCATGGATGCCTACGGTGTAGATGTCGTCACCACCCAGTACGTTGACTGCACCTGACAGCATACCCGCTTGTTTCCATATATACCCCACCCCAAAAAAGATCCCGCCGTCCGGCGGGATCTCATTTTCAGGTTTCATTATTATTTTTTCAGAAGCCCTTCCACTTTTCCGATGATCTTCTCATCGATATCCGTTTTTTCCAGAGCCTTCTCCACTTCCTTCTTGACAGCTCCCGGGTCTTCTTTGATCTTCTCGTCAATATCGGTCTTCTCGAGCAGGCTGTCCACTTTGCCTTTTACTTCCTTGAGATCCATAACATACTCCTTTCCATGCGGAACGGTCAGCGTTTTATGAACATATTATACAATATCCGCTGCCGTCCGTCCAAGAAGGATCTTCACCGGATCAGAAGCATTTTACGCCTCAATGCGGTAGTACTCCTCCGCCGGGATCATGTTCTGCATGTTTCTCAGGCACAGTCCGATTGTAGAAGTATTATGCAGGAGAGCTGCGGTACCGGGTGCCACCATTCCGAGAATTCCGGCGACAAGGATCGCCGCGTTCATGGAAATGCCCAGGACGCCTGTATTTTTCATACGGGCCATCAGCCTGTCGCTCAGTTCCTTCAGCGCGATGAGCTGTTCAAGATCCGATCCGGAAAGGGTTATATCCGCGATCTCCCGCGCGATATCCGCGCCTTCCTTCATGGCGATGCCGACGTCCGCCGCGGAAAGAGCCGGTGAATCGTTGATGCCGTCACCGATCATAACCACTTTGTGACCTGCTGCTTTTTCCTGTTCAACATAATGCGCTTTATCTTCCGGCAGAACTTCCGAGTAATACCGGTCAACGCCTGCCTGCGCCGCAATTGCCGCTGCCGTGCGCTCACTGTCCCCGGTCATCATCACGATATTGGTAAATCCGGACCGGCGCAGTTTTTCGATGACGGCCGGCGTCTCTTCCTTGATCGGATCGTCGATACCGATGATTGCCGCAAGCTTCCCGTCGATCGCCATATACAGCTGAGAATAGCGCGCCGGGAGCTGATGGAGCTTCTCCTCATCCTCAGGCGCAACTTCCGTGTGCTCATCTTCGAAGACAAAATGCCAGCTTCCGATGATGACCCGCTCTCCTGCCGCATAGGATACGATACCGTGCGCAACGATATATTCCGGTTTGGAGTGTGGAACGCCGTAGTCGAGTCCCCTCTCTTTTGCCGCGCGGACTACCGCATTTGCCAGCGAGTGCGGGAAATGGGCCTCAAGGTCCGCTGCCAGAGCGAGCATGTCATTCTCGTCCCTGCCGCTCATGGGAAGAACTTCCTCGACAGTCGGTACAGATCTCGTCAGGGTGCCCGTCTTGTCAAATACGATTGTATCCGCTTCGGACATCATCTCAAGATATTTGCCGCCCTTGACGGTCATATGGTGTCCTCCCGCTTCTCTCATCGCAGAGAGGACCGAGATCGGCATAGCCACTTCGATCGCGCAGGAGAAGTCCACCATGAGCACCGATGCCGCTTTCGTGACATTTCTCGTCAGAAGGAAGGTCAGTGCCGCCGTTCCGAACGTGTAGGGGATCAGCCGGCTCACCAGTTTCTCCGCCTGGCTCTGGGTCACAGCGACCATGCTCTCCGATTCCTCGATGAATTTCACGATGTTGTCATAGCGTGTCTGTCCGGAGATCTCCTTCACTTCGATCGTCAGTTCGCCTTCATCGATCGCCGTCCCGGCGTAGACCATAATGCCGGTCTCCTTGTGAACCGGAATGGATTCACCCGTCAGCGCCGACTGGTTGACCATCGCTTCTCCGTCCACGACAATGCCGTCTACGGGGATCATATTGCCCATAAAGACTTTGATATGATCGCCGACGGAGATCTTCCCGAGGGATACCAGTTCGTCTTTTCCGTTCTCCGTCTTCCAGACCTCGGAAACATTGAGCGCAAGAGATCTCGCGAGATCATCCACGGATTTCTTATATGTCCACTCCTCCAGCATCTCACCGACTTCCGTCAGGAAAATAATGGAGTCCGCCGCGGCAAAGTCGCCGGTCAGGACCGAAGCGGCAATCGCCGAGGCATGTACGATCTCCGCGCTGAAATTCTTGTGAATCAGATCCTTGATGCCTGCGATGACAAACGGCGCCCCGTTCCAGATAATAAAGCCCGCGCGGATCGGCATCGGAAGAAAGAATTTCTTGGCGTATCGCTTCAGAATCAGCGTGCCGAGTTTCTCCCGGAATTCCTCATTGGTCGCTCTCGCGGAGACCGCCGGTACCAGTTTCACAAGCTCCGGGTCCGAAAGATCCGCCTCCCGCAGAAACTGCAGGATATTCTTCGCTGTATCCGGTCTTGTAGAATCATATTTTATCAGAACAGAACCTGTTCGCCAGAGAATGCTCACATGATGGACGCCCGGCTGTTCATACAGGGCATAATAGAGGACATCCGCCTCTTCATCCGGGATTCTCTTCCGGCACAGACTGATCTGCATCTGCCCTTTGGCCTTATGCAAAACTTTAAACTTCACGTTCAGGCCTCCGGGTTATTCTTCTGCTTCTGCGCTCTCCGCATCCAGCTTCGCGTAGTACTTTTCCGTCAGTTCCTTTGCTTCCGCAGTGATATTGGACGCTGCCGCCTGCACTTTTTCGCTCTCTTCCATAACGCGGTCGCGTGCGATCATCGCTCCGGCCACTACATACTTATATCCTCTCTGAGCCAGTTTGCTTGTCAGCGCTGTAAGGCCGACCGAACCCAGAAGAAAACCACCGCCAAAAGACCACCATTTACTCATATTATTTACCGTACCGCGGATCTTGATCTCTTTTGATGTCGTTTATTTACGATCCATAAAACTGAAAAACTGCCGCGGCATTATCCTTTCTTTAAGTCTGTTTTTCAGTTTTTCGCACATTGACTATGCGTTGCTTTCCTGTCAGCAGCGCTCAGTATACCATAGGGGGTATGGGTTGTAAAGACATTTTTAATTTTTTTTTGTGAGGGAATAATAATTAAAAGAATAACCGGTTTACGAATAATGACCGAGAATCTCAGACAGATACGCTTTATATCCTTCCCGGACTTCCGCCGGTCCCGTGATCTCCATCCCGGAGCCGATACTAGTGACCCATCCGTAAAACTGGCGGCTCACGGCGACCTCCACCGTCACGTGAAAATGCTCTTCCCCTTCCGGGATCATCATGACGCCGCTGCCGAACCGGTCGATCACAACGCCTGCCAGATGATTGTCACACCGGAGCGTGACACACTCATCTTTCCCGCCGTACATACCGAAAGTCTTTTTGGCATACTTTGCGAGATCAAAATTGCGGAAATGCTGCTGCCCGTTTCTCCGTTCCTCCGAATCCTTAAGCTTCATGATCTTATCGACCCGGAAATGCTTGATGATGCCCGCTCCCTCGTCGAAAGCGATCAGATAGTAATTCTCGTCGTCCCATGTAAGGGCCCATGGACTCACCTGATAGCGGGCGCCTCCCTTTTTGACGACAAGCCTTTTTTTCGGTGTCCACTCCGCGTACTGAAAGCTGATCTGCTGATCGTGATTCATCGCCTCATGAATCGCGTCGACATTATAGTAAATGCGTTCGTTCTCCGTTTTCATCCTCCCGCGGATAAATACGGTTCTGTTGAGATCCCGGGCTCTCTGTTCATTAATGAGACGCCCCAGCTTCCGGATGAGTTCCGCCGATTTCTTCTCGGTAATGAAACGGGACGCCTGAACGGCGTCAACCAGAAGCTTCAGCTCCGGGAGCTCGAATTCCCGGGAGCCGATATAGTATCCGCCGGTGCTGCCTTCCTTCTTTATAATGTCCAGGCCGAAATTCTCCAGCGCCTCGATATTGGCATAGATCGTCCGGCGGTCCACCGGACAGCCTTCGCTCTCAAGGATCTTTCCCAGCTCTGTCGCGTTCAGGGAATGCTCCTCGTCCGTCTTCGCGAGAAGTTCTCTCATCATGATGAGCAGTGCCTGTTTTCTGTCTCCGGACGCCATTTTCTCTCCTCTGTGCCTGCGCTTTTTCCGCGCTGTCGTTTCTTTTCTCTGTAAGTCCGCGCCGTCTCTTCTCCACGGTCTTCTGACCGGAACACAGCGCTGCCTCTTCTCCCCGGCCTTCTGACCGCAGCACAGCGCTGCCCGGACTCTTCTCAGCTCTCCCGGACGGCATCCGGCGTCGCGACGATCGCCGCGTCCACCATGGATCCGGACAGAAGCACAAACCCTTTTTTCTCCAGCCGGCTGTTAAGATCAGCCTGGATCTTTTCACCGATGCCGTGGCGTTCCAGCAGCTGACGGAATTTCAGCAATGTCGTCGCGTCCGGGACCTGCTCCTCGAAAAAATCGATGTGCATAAAGCTCCGCAGTGCATAGCTGTCGTAAATAGCATCCTCGATGCCCTCTCCGGACAGAAGGAACCAGTTCTGCAGCAGGTACATCCGGAGCATAGTCTCCAGATCCTTCGGCGGTCTTCCCCTTTTTCCGGACGGGTAGTGGGGCCGGATCCATTCCGTCCACTCCTCCCAGGGGATCAGTTCTTCCATCGTATCGAGGAAGATCTCCCGGCGTGTTCTCCTGCGCCGGTTGGCGTATTCATAATCACTGAATGTCTGCTGTTTCATTTCCGATTCCTTTCTGACACTGGGTTTTAAGGAAAACAGGGCGGATCAGCGGATCACAAGCTCCACCGGACAGTGGTCCGAACCGAAGATCTCCTGATGGATCGCCGCGCTCTCAAGGCGTTCCTTCAGTGCTTCCGAGACGATAAAATAGTCAATACGCCATCCGGCATTTTTCTCCCTCGCCCGGAAACGGTAGGACCACCAGGAGTACTGCTGTTCCGCGTCGGGATAGAAATAACGGAAAGTATCGATAAAGCCGGCGTCAAGGAGCGCGGTCATTTTTGCTCTCTCTTCATCCGTAAATCCCGCGTTCCGGCGGTTCGTCTTCGGATTTTTGAGGTCGATCTCCTTATGGGCGACATTGAGATCCCCGCAGAAAATAACCGGTTTGGTCTTCTCTAGCTCTTTCATTCTCGCAAGGAAAGCGTCCTCCCAGATCATTCTGTAGTCAAGCCGCCGAAGTTCATCCTGGGAATTGGGCGTATAAACCGTCGTGAGATAATAATCCGGAAATTCCAGCGTAATGACGCGTCCCTCGTGATCGTGCTCATCGATCCCGAGACCGTACGTCACTCCGAGCGGTTTGATCCTGGTAAATACTGCTGTTCCGGAATACCCTTTCTTCTCCGCGTAATTCCAGTACTGCTCATATCCCGGGAGATCGAGGTCGATCTGCCCCTCCTGAAGCTTTGTCTCCTGCAGGCAGAAAACATCCGCGTCCAGTGTTCTGAACGATTCCTCGAATCCTTTTCCTACACAGGCCCGGAGCCCGTTGACATTCCATGATACAAATTTCATAACCGGCTGATTTCCTTTCCCTTTTCCTATCTTCCTTTACGGTTCATGGAGTATCCGATCAGTGCGCCGATCAGACCCCCGACGATATGGGTCAGATTGGAGACATTGTCCTGCACGAAAATCCCCTGATAGATCTGCTGGCCGAGATACAGCAGAGCCACCAGAATAAAAGTGATCGGCACGGTCCCCCGGCGGAACTCCGTAAAGGACGCCATGAGGATCATCGCGAACACGACGCCGCTCGCGCCGAGGAGCATGACTTTCGGGAACAGCAGGATCGATACAAGTCCCGTGACCAAAGCGGTGATCACAATGACGGCGATCATATTTGAGGAACCGTATTTTTCCTCCAGCATCGGTCCGAGGATCAGGATCAGCATGATATTTCCCATGAAATGATCGAAGGAACCGTGCCCGAAGACGTGTCCGAGCAGCCGCACATACGTCAGCGGATTCGCCGGGGAGGAGCGGTAGACACTGAAGACCAGTCTTGTCGAGAGCCCTCCCGTGATATAGTGCAGCACAAGGGCGGCGGCGCAGATCAGCGTGAACATCAAAATAACAGGGGAATTGTTGGAAAGTCTTGATTTTCGTCTGCTCATGAAATCTCCTGTTCTTCAGACAAACGGATTATAGAACCGGTTTCCGTCATAAAATGTCAGGACCAGCGCCGCGGCGGTAAAAAGCACGCTGAAAAGGATCACGAGCCAGTCGTTCCTCTTCAGGGGCTTCTGCGAGTACCAGGTCCTCTTCTTCTTTTTTCCGAAGCCGCGCAGCTCCATCGCGTTGCTGACGACATCGATCCTCTCCATGGAGGAAAAGAGAAGCGGGAAAATGATTGCCGACGTGCGGCGGATCCGTTTGAACAGACCTGCCTTCGCGCTCATCTCGATTCCTCTGGCTTCCTGGGCATTTTTGATCCTGCGGTAATCATCCTGGATATCCGGCACGTACCGCAGCGCGATCGCCACGGAATAAGCGATTGAATAGGGTATGCCGACCAGATTCATCGACGCCGCGAATTCACTGGGATCCGTTGTCACCATGAAGATAAAAATAGCGGGCGTGATGGTAATGTATTTGATAAATACATTAAATTCATAAAACAGCTGTTCCGCGGTAATATCATGCCCCGGAAGGAACGGAGCCAGCACCGTTTTCGTCCCGTAAATGTCCGTTCCCTGATACGGCGAGATGACGAAAATAGCCAGGAGGTTGACGATCATGAAGAAAATGACGACATTCATGACGGAGCTGATCTGCTTCCACTCCGTTCTGGACATCACAAACAGCGCGATCATGAGAGCGCACATGACAAGAAGCACTCTCGTGTCATACGTCATTGCGCTCGTAATGCACCACAAGAGGAAAAAGATAAGCTTCGTGACCCCGGAGAGGCGGTGCAGCCAGGTGTCCTTCTCTTTATAAGACAGCATTCTGTTCATAACGCTGCCTCCTCTCCGTGCGCGGGACTTTCTTCCCCGACGGGATCTCTCTCCGCCATTTCCGTGTCCCGAAGCGCTCTCTCATAATCGATGAAACGCTCCACGAGCTCATATGGCTTTTCGATCCCGCAGCCGAGAGCGAGGTCGTAAAGCGACGTTTTTTTGAGATAAGCGCGGTCCGCGGTCTCCGGATCCGTGAGCACCTTTGCGGGAGTGTCATCCGTGAGAAGCTGACCGTCCGCGAGAACGATGGCGCGGTCGGTATATTCCAGCATAAGATGCATGTCGTGTGTGATCAGAATGATCGTGAGGTCCTTCTCCCGGTTCAGCATCCGCAGAAATTCCATGATCTCTGTGTAATGCCGGTAATCCTGCCCCGCAGTCGGTTCATCGAGGATCAGGATCCCGGGATCCATCACGAGGATCGAGGCGATGCTGACTCTTTTCTTCTGCCCGAAGGAAAGCGCTCCCACCGGCCAGTTCCGCATCGGATACAGCCCGCAGGTCTTCAGCGTCTCTTCACACCTCTTCACGGTCTCCTCTTCCGGAACCTCGCGCACGCGCAGGCCGAGTCCCACCTCTTCCATGATCATGGGCTTGCTGATCATCTGGTTCGGACTCTGCATGACAAAACCGATCTTTTCTCCTCTCTCTTTCACGGAAAGCGGGGAAATGTCTTTTCCTTCCAGAAGGATCTCTCCGGAATCCGGTCTGTAAAAACCGCAGATAAGCGAGGACAGCGTTGATTTTCCGGCGCCGTTTTTGCCCACGATACTCAGCATTTCTCCCTTTCGGACCGTAAAGCTGATGTTCTTAAGGACCGGGGTTTCCGGGTCATATCCGAAAGTGAGATCACGGACCTCCAGAACCGGCGCCTCTTCATTGGAACGAACCGGCAGAGGCGAGGCATGAAACCATCGCAGCAGCGCCTCCCGGTAGGGTTCGAGATTCATGGTCTCAATGTGCTGCGGGCGGTCCTTCGGGTCGATCTTCATAGGCCAGTCAGCGGCCCTCTCCTCCCTGGCATAGACATAATCGAGCGCATGCTTGACAGCTGTGACGTAGAGCGGTTCACGGATCCCCATCTTAGGAAGGATATCCGTCCCCAGAAGATCATCCGGCGCCATATCCGCCGCGATCTGTCCCTCATTCATGACGATGATCCTGTCCACGTCCCGGTACAGGACATCTTCCACACGGTGCTCGACGATCAGGACCGTCAGATCTTTTTCTTTCATGATCTCATCGATCAGGGCGATCGTGCGTTTTCCCGTGGCCGGATCCAGATTGGCAAGCGGCTCGTCAAACAGAAGGAGCTCCACATCGTCCACGAGGACTCCGCCAAGGGACACTCTCTGCTTCTGTCCTCCGGAGAGTTCATTCGGACTGTGGTCAAGGAACGCTTTCATTTCTACGAGTTCAGCCACTTCGTCTACTTTTCCGAAGATCTCGTTTTGGGGAACGGCGTCATTTTCCAGGGCAAATGCCAGATCTTCCGCGACAGTCATACCGATAAACTGACCGTCCGTGTCCTGCAGCACCGTTCCGACTTTTTTAGCCATACCGAAAACACCCTGTTCCGAGGGCACGGTGCCCGCCACTGTGAGCGAGCCCGTGCATTCTCCCTTGTAAGAGCAGGGAATCAGTCCGTTGATGCAGTGCGCGAGTGTAGACTTGCCGGATCCGGACTGTCCCGTGATGAGGATCTTTTCCCCACGGTTCACGGTCAGATTGATCTCCCGGAGCGTCGGTTCCGTCTGCGCGCGGTATTTAAATGAAAAATCTTTGAATTCGATAATTGGCTGCATGAGATCATTGCTCCGGCTTTGATCCGGAAAAGGGTCAGTCTTCTTTCTTAAGGCTGGAGGATTTTCCTCTTATACTGGAATATCCTACAAGAAGGAGCGTTCCGAGAATGCCGATGATAATGATATTTCCGAGCCATGCAAAAACGCCCTGCAGGAAGACTTTATCGGCCGGTTCCGCATAGACCAGAATGTCCAGGACCGGTGCGCAGAGGATCCACGCGACTGCGTTGGCGGCGATCTGCACGATGTTGAACAGAATTATATTTTTCGTTGTGTTGAACCCGCCTTCTTCCACCGCAAAACGCTTTGCGAAGAGACCGACGCCGATGCCCACGACTGCTTCCGGGAATACCCAGCTCCACCAGACCGAGCCGTAGAACAGCGCGTCGCCCAGCGCATGGCCGAGAAGGCCGATCACCGCGCCTGTCAGAGGGCCGAATACCGCGGACAGGAAGGCAAGGATCGCCATGCGGGGCTGCAGGGCCGTGTTCGGAATAAATCCCAGCGGAATCGCCACTGTGGTAAGTACGACAAAGAGAGCTGTTCCGATGCCGATGGCAACGACCTGTTTGATACCGAATTTGTTGCTCATAACAATATTCCTCCTCATTCAGGAAATGTTTTCAGACAGCCTCATTATATCTCTTATTGCCCTTACTTTAAATCGAAAAATCTTTAAAAATATCCTGCCTGAGATTCTGCCGCTCTGCCGTCGGAAGACAGCAAAAGCCGGACTTTCCAGTCCGGCTTTTGTATTGCTGTAATCACCGCTTTATTTTCGGGTCTCAAGGTCTTCCGGTCCGTTAATTACAACGATCTTGCCATTAATTGCATAGCGGGTCGGCCCTTTTTTTGTCATGGGCTTGTGTCCGTTTCCTGTTTTTCCTGAGCAGTGATCTCCGCAGGAAGAACAACCGCTTCCGCAGGAGGAGCAGTCACCGCTGCATCCGCCGCAGCTTCCGGAGGTCAGCGCGCTTTTGATGTCCCGGAAACAGTATCTTCCGGCAAAAAAGACGGGAACAGCCAGAATGGCGATTGCTATAATGTGTCCTAAAATCGGGGACATTTTATCCACCTCCGGATGTGTAAAGAATCAAAAGGATTTTTTACGCTTTGGCCGCGTCAACGGATGTCAGAGATTTCACGGATTCATCCGGCACATAGCCCTTCCGGACAAGGCCGTAAATGATAGCTGCCAGAGCGGCGATTCCGATAATCGTCCAAAAGCTGAAGCCTACGCCGTTAAACAGGCCGAATACGTTGTAGATGATAAGTGCGAGCACATAAGCCCATCCTGTCATCCAGCCGATCGCAGCCCAGGTCCATTTGCGGTTGTTCATCTCTCTCTTGATCGCGCCGATTGCCGCGAAGCACGGAGCGCACAGAAGGTTGAAGACCATGAACGCGAAACCGGCCATTGCGCCGTGTCCGCTTCTGTTGAAATCGTCACGTACGAGACTCCAGATCTCATCGCCTTCTTCAGAAAGCTCTGCCATAATCGGTTCGCCTGTCTCTTCATCAAAGAGCAGCTCTCCGGTCTCTTCATCGACCGCCTGTTCCGCGATCGCGTCATAGTTGTACAGAACGCCGAATGTTCCTACAACTTCTTCTTTTGCGACAAGACCGGTGACCGTCGCCACGGTCTGCTTCCAGCTCGTAAATCCGATCGGATGGAAGATCGGGGTGACCACATTGCCGATCGAGGCGAGAATGGAATCATCCATCGGCGTTACTTCTTCTTCCGGCATATCCATTCTCTGCGCGACGGAAGCCACATATTCATCCGTAACCAGAGCTTCGTCTTCGTACAGCTCGTCGACCATGCCGAATCTGCCGTTGACGGTTCCAAAGCTGGACAGGAACCAGATGATGATCGAGGAGATCAGGATAACGGAACCTGCGCGCTTGATGAAGGACCAGCCGCGTTCCCAGGTCGCTCTGAGGACATTGCCGACGGAAGGTACGTGGTAGGCCGGGAGCTCCATAACGAAGGGAGCCGGCTCACCGGCAAATGCCTTGAACTTCTTCAGTATGATACCGGATAAGATGATCGACCCGATACCGAGGAAGTAAGCCGATGCAGCGATCCACGGTGAACCGCCGAAGATCGCGCCTGCGATGAGGCCGATGATCGGGAGCTTCGCGCCGCAGGGCATAAAGGTCGTTGTCATGACAGTCAGTTTGCGGTCACGGTCCTGTTCGATCGTACGGGAAGCCATGACGCCCGGGATACCGCAGCCCGTAGCGACGAGGCACGGGATGAAGGATTTGCCGGAGAGGCCGAACTGACGAAAGATACGGTCCATGACGAATGCGACACGCGCCATATATCCGATATCTTCAAGAATAGCGAGGAGCAGGAACAGAACGAGCATCTGCGGGACGAACCCGAGAACCGCGCCGACGCCGGCGACGATACCGTCCTGAATGAGGCCGTACAGCCAGCCGCCTTCAATGCCGAGAGCGCCGAGGATGGTGTCAAAGAGCGCCGGAACCCATTCGCCGAAGATCACGTCGTTGGTAAAATCCGTCGCGGCGGTTCCGATGGAGACTTTCCATCCGCCCATCGCGATCGCGTAGATCAGGAACATGATCACCGCAAAGATCGGAAGGCCGAGGATCCGGTTCGTGACGATCTTATCGATCCTGTCGGAAGTCGTCATGTTGTCCTTTGTGCGGACTTTGTTGACGGCTTTTGCGGTGACATTTGTGATATAGTTATATCTCTCATTGGTGATGATGCTCTCCGCATCGTCATCCTGCGCTTTCTCCACAGCCGAGATCGTGCTCTCGAGATCTGAAGCAGCTGTTCCGAGTTTCAGCTCATCGAGAACCTTCTCGTCACGCTCGAACACTTTGACGGCGTACCAGCGCAGCAGCCTGTCATCTACTTTGCCCTTCAGGGTGAATTCGATTTTATCGATCGCATTTTCCACATCGCCGCTGAACACTCTG
>SVDL01000174.1 GCA_015057835.1 Lachnospiraceae bacterium | reverse complement strand
GAGCAGTGAAAGCTCTTTGTTACCCTCTATGGATTCAGTCTCCAGCGAAGTGTTACCCTATATGGGTGCATATCAAAATGATTCATTGTAAAAAAAGGTACCAGAGAATATTCAAAATTCCTGGTACCATTTTTCAACTATCTGTCTCATATTTCCAATAGTTTACATAATTTTCCAATTATTATGAAGAAGCGAGGGAGAAATCCGACTGATTAGTTACTATATTTCTGAAAACCATCCTATATTTCCAAACATTCGAATCCTTAGCTTTCGTCCCAAAGGGGAGCAAAAAAAGAACCATCCCCATTGGCCCCTATAATTTTCTCACGTAAACCCCTGTGCCCGCTCCAGCTGCGCATATGCGCCGCCCTTCGCCAGCAGTTCTGCTCTTGTTCCCTGCTCCGCGATGTGCATATCCTCGACGACCGCGATGCGGTCCGCGTTCCGGACCGTCGACAGGCGGTGTGCGATGACAATGCAGGTCTTGCCTTTTGAGAGCTGGTCGAGACTCTTCTGGATCTCCGCCTCGGTGACGGAATCCAGCGCCGAGGTGGCCTCGTCGAGGATCAGGATCGGCGGATTTTTCAGGAAAACACGGGCGATCGAGATTCTCTGCTTCTGTCCGCCCGACAGCACGACGCCGCGCTCGCCGACGTAGGTGCGGTAGTTCTCGGGCATTTTCAGGATCTCCTCATGGATCCGCGCGCGCTTCGCCGCCTGAATGACTTCTTCATCTGTGGCGTCGGGGCGGCCGTAGCGGATATTTTCCATCACGGTGCCCGCAAACAGGAAGACATCCTGCTGGATCAGGCCGATATTCTTCCGAAGACTCTCCTGCGTAAGCGTCCGGATATCCTTCCCGTCCACAAGGATCCGTCCGCCGGTGACATCATAAAAACGCGGGATCAGGTGGCACATCGTCGTCTTTCCGCTTCCCGAGGAGCCGACCAGGGCAAATGTCTCCCCCGGCGCGATCTCCGCGCTCACATGGTCAAGTACCTGCGTGCCGTCGCCGTACGCGAAAGAAACGTCGTCAAAAGTGATCCGGCCTTCCGCATTTTCCAGCACCTGCGCGTCCTCCGCGTCCCGGATCTCCGGTTCGGTGCGCATGAGCTCGAGGAACCGGTCAAATCCCGCCATTCCCTGCGTGTACAGCTCCATAAACTGCATCAGCTTCCGCACCGGCGCCGTAAATGTCGACACATAGAGCGTAAATGTGATCAGATCGACATAATTCATTTCCCCGCGCATAATCAGAAAACCGCCTATGGAAATGACCGCGACCTGCATGATCCCAACAGTCGCCTCGACGCCCGCATTGAAGCGGCCCATCGCGCGGTAGAACCCGACGCGGCTCTTCTTAAATGCCTCATTGGCGGCGTCAAATTTCTCGTCCTCCGCCTCTTCATTTGCAAATGCCTTCGACGTCCGGATCCCGGAAATGCCGCTTTCGATCGCCGCGTTGATCTCACCGGTCATCTTTTTGACTTCCCGGTTCGCGTTCTGCATCGCGATCCGCTGCCGCAGCCCGAAAATAACACAGGCCGGCAGAAGTACGATCAGGACAAGGGAGAGCTTCCAGTTGACAAAAAGAAGGATTCCCAGCGCGCCGACGATAGTCAGCGTGCAGGTCAGGATATTTTCCGGGCCGTGGTGGGCCAGTTCGACGATCTCGAAGAGGTCATTTGTCACCCTCGAGAGCAGTACACCTGTGCGGTTGTGATCAAAAAAGCTGTACGAGAGCTCCTGCATATGCGTAAACACGTCGCGCCGCATATCCGCCTCGACCATCGTGCCCATCCGGTGCCCGACGACCGTCACGATATACTGCGCCGCGGCGCGCAGAATATAGGCGGTAAATATAATCGCCATCACCGTAAAAAATGTCCGATACAGACTCTGCGGCAGCAGCTCCCTCATCGACCAGCGCGACAGGATCGGAAATACCAGATCCACCGCCGCAATCAGGACCGAAAGCCCCATGTCGACCGCAAACGCGTGCCAGTGGGGCTTAATATAAGAGGCGAAAACGCCCAGTACGGATTGGTTGTAATTCTTCTTCATATCAAATCCTCTGCGCGAGCGGGGATGGTTCGCTTTGGCTCCCCGACATGGCGCATCTTCCTCATGAGCGACTTTTGCCAAAGGAGCCCGGAGTGATCCTAAGGAGGGACCCGCTTGCGGGAGGATCCCTTAGGATGCCTTAGCGGCGAGCGTGTTAAGAAAAAGTGCGGTGCACTTTTTACTTCTTTAAGCTCCGTCATTCGTGGGCTTCGGGGGACGACGCCCGAGCGAGTGAGAAAGATGCGGCATGTTGGAAAGCAAAACGTATCGCCCCCGTTACCTCTCCGGCACCTTGATCACAAAGGCTTTCGTATAGTTCCCGAACGGCTGCACAAGCTCGATCTCCCACCCGTGCATTTCCGTGATCTTCTTCACGATGGACAGCCCGAGCCCGCTGCCGGTGCTCTCGCTCCGCGAGTCGTCTCCCTTCACGAAGGGCTCGAACAGTTCCTTGCCGCTCTTCTCGATGCGGACCCCGTTGTCCGCCACCGCGATCTTCTCCATGCCCGCCATCTGCTTAACACTCACCGCCGCGCCGGTTCCCGCGGGATTGTGCCGGATTATATTGATCAGCAGATTGTGAAATACCCTCGCGCTCTGCGCCTTGTCCAGCATCACGAAGTACGGCTCCTCGGGGATCTCCGCGAGGAAATCCATCTCCGCCTCTTCAAAGTCGGAAAATGCCGACGCCGCCACCTCCCGCAGCAGCTCGTTGAGGTCCGTCTTTTCCTTATTTAAATGAAAATTCACGCTCCCTAGCTTCGTATAGTCAAACAGCAGATTGATCAGCTCGCTCATCCGCCCGGACTTCGCGCGGATCGCTTCCAGATACTCCTGCTTCTGATCCTCATCTTTTACCATTCCGTCCGCGAGAGCCCCGGCATATCCGGAGATCGTCATGATCGGCGTCCGGAGATCATGCGAGAAATCGGAGAACATGAGATTTCTCTGGGCGTCCGCCTGCGCTCGCTCCGCTTCCCGCTCCTT
>SVDL01000173.1 GCA_015057835.1 Lachnospiraceae bacterium | reverse complement strand
CCGCAGAGGACATCAAGGAAGAGAAAAAAGAAGAAAAGTCTGACGACAAAGAAGGTAAAGGCTCCATTACCGTATACGACCGCGAAGGCAAAGCCTATACGCTCTATGAAGGCACGGACGGCTACTGGCGTGATAAAGAAGGAACCGCTTACACCAAGCGCTCAGACAATACATTCCAGATCAAAGACGGCACCAAACTGCTGACCAAAAATGATCCAACAAAAGATGGCGAAGAACGCGAAGAGGACTTCTACGACACCGATTCGGTAACTGTTTACGATGAAAACGGAGATTCCTTCAAGATCTATAAAGGATCGGACGGTTACTGGCGCGAGGAAGACGGCACTGCCTGGTCAAAAGTCTCGGATACGGAATTCCAGCGCAAAGACGGCAACAAACGGGTGACAACAACCGCACCGTCCAAGGATGATGATGACGACGATGCAGAAGTAAACTCCGAGCGCGATTTCTACGCTACTCCTTCCGTAAAAGTTTACGACGAAGACGGAGACGCCCACATGCTGTATGAAGGCAGCGACGGATACTGGCGTGAGGAAGACGGCACGACCTGGGCGCGGAACTCCCAGAAGGAATTCCAGCGCAAAGGCAGCAGCGAACTCGCGAAGACCTATGTCTGGTCGAAAGATGACGATGACGGCGGCGAGGAAGATTTCTACTCGAGCCCGTCCGTAACGGCCTACGATGACGACGGAGACGCCCACAAGCTCTATGAAGGCTCTGACGGTTACTGGCGTGAAGAAGACGGCACGACCTATGAGCGGATCGAGGATTCCAAATTCCAGCTCAAGGGCGGCAGCAAGGTTCTTATTGTTCGGTAAGCTGTCATTTGCAGGAATGGATCACTGTATCATTAAATTAGATCCACTGTATAATTAAATAATTATCACGGTAAGATTAAACCGCTGCAGCCATTGAAAAATCAATGATTGCAGCGGTTTTTATCAACACGTTTTGTCCGGGGTGTCAACTCTGGTTTGCTCCGTAACTCTTGTTTTGTCCTGTGGCTTCTGTTTTTTCCGTAAGCCAGCTCCATGCTCGAAACGCAAAATGACCTGCTCCGAAAAGCAGGTCATCCTAATTTTAGTTTTCTAAAGGGTTTATTGATATCCCTGTTGCAGCGAATCCAGATATTCGGTGTAATCTGCGAAGTCCATCTCCACGGGCTGTACCGCGCCGTCCTCTGTCACTGCCGGACGGGTCGCCGAATTGTAGATCGAATAGCCGAACCATCCGATCACAAGGACCGCCAGGACCGCCGCGAGGATCACCTGGAGCTTCTGCGTTCTTTTTTGTTTGGCGTAGATCTTCTCGCGGTTCTTTTTAAACTCTTTGTACTGTTCTACTTTTTTCTGACTCATTTCTTCATACGCTCCTTAGCGCAGCCGCTCTCATTTTCCGCAGCCTGATTTGGCAAAAAACGCCTTTCCAAGTATACAACGGACAGGCATGGGAAATCAAGACCGTATTATCCGAGGATCGCGCAGATATCTTCAAATACCTTGTCGATCGGCTGCGTTCCGTCCACCCTGTCGTACATGCCGCGCTCTTTGTAAAGAGAGATCATCGGCTCCGTCTGATCATGGTAGGTCGTCAGTCTGTTCTGCACCGTCTCCGCTGCGTCGTCTTTTCTCTGAATGAGGGCTGCGCCGCATTTATTGCAGATGCCTTCTGTCTTCGGCGGATTGACGACAAGATGATAGGTCTCGCCGCAGTCCGGGCAGACACGTCTTCCCGACATACGGGATACGATGGATTCATCCGGAACATCGACGTCGATGGCGTGATCCAGCTTGTCATTATTTTCCGCGAGGAAAGCAAGATAAGCTTCCGCCTGCGGTACGGTTCTCGGATATCCGTCAAGAATATAGCCGTCTTTGCAGTCTTCATTGCCGAGACGGTCAAATACCAGCGCGTTCGTCAGCTCATCCGGAACGAGTCCGCCGGCCTCAATGATCGCCTGGACCTGCTTGCCGAGCTCCGTGCCCTCTTTCATATTCTTCCGGAAAATGTTGCCGGTGGAGATCGTCGGAATCTGATACTTCGCCGCGATCTTCTCCGCTTGTGTTCCTTTTCCCGCACCCGGTGCGCCGAGCATGACTATTTTCATTATCTTTCTCCTCCTTATTCAGAGCATTTTTCGGATCTTTTTTCAGAATCGCTTTCTTTGGATCCTTTCAGATTCAGTTTTCGAATCCTTTTCAGATTCATTTTTTTGAATCCTTTTCAGATTCATTTTTCGAATCCTTTTCAGATTTCTTTTCTGCAGATCCGTTCTTTTCTGCCGGCACACGGCCGGTATCTTTACGTGTTTACATTCCGGAACGGATATCCGGAAAATCATTACGTCTATTCTACACGATTATTCGTTTGTCGGAAAGAGGAAAATGTGCTGTTGGCACAGAGAACGATTTCCGTTATAATAAGTACGCTTCGGCACGATTCGAAAAGAACGGAAAAGGACACTCATGCTCGCAAAGTACATCGAAAACAAGAAGCAGCTGATGGCTGCACTTCTCACAAGGGACACATTTGACGGTTTTGAGCTCGTCAGCGGTTCCGTGACAACATATGCGGTCTTTTCCGTAGACGGCCAATGGCACAAATCCTTTTATCAGGATGATCCGGATCAGGCGGAGGAGGAATTTGACTTTTCCCCCTGGGAACGGATACGTCCGTTTTTTCTCTCCGTGATCCGCGGAAAGAACACACCGCTGGCCTTCCAGTTCACATTCCGTCTTCCTGCAGCAGAAACAGAAGAATTCATGAGGGACGAAGCTGTCCCGGAGGATCCGGCAGGCACACCGGGGCTTCTCCTCAACCTCGCCTTTGACGGCACTTCTCTCCTTCTGACGACCGGTATTTCCCGGCGGACCTTCTCCATGGACCGCACGCTGGAACGCGCCTGGGACCGGTATGTGGAGCAGAGATTCTCTGACTATCTCGAATAAAGTAATCCTTTCCGTTTCTCAGTCACCTTCTGCACTTTTCAGTCATCGTGAACCTCACACGACTGAAGTCGCGTGCTTCCTGATGCGGCTTCCGCCGCAGGCTGCTTTAGGCAGCCGGTCCCA
>SVDL01000066.1 GCA_015057835.1 Lachnospiraceae bacterium | reverse complement strand
TATTTCAACAATTTTGATCTCTATGAAAACAGCAGCGGCGAAGTATGGGTCCTGAACAGCAACGGCATTTACATTGCCAAGTCGGATGATCTCGTCGCGAATGAGAATATCGATCCGATGCGCTATTCCATTTCCGACGGACTTCCATGTATCGCGACGGCGAACTCGTACAGTGAGCTGACGGAAGAGGGAGATCTGTATATCGCGGGAACGACCGGCGTTGCCAAAGTCAACATCGAAGAACCGTATGACAGTGTGGGAAATCTGAAAGCAGCTGTGCCCTATATAGAGGCAGACGGAGAGCGGGTGTATCCGGACGAATCCGGAATGTTTAAAGTGCCTTTTAATGTGAGAAAACTGACGATCTATGGATTTGTCTACAATTATTCCCTGATCAATCCGCAGGTCAATTATCAGCTTGTCGGATTTGACACCGAGCCCGTGACTGTGACCCGGAGCAATCTTGGCCCTGTGGATTACACAAATCTCCAGGGGGGAACCTACGAATTTGTCATGCAGCTGCGCGACCCGGTCAGCCGCCGCTATAAGACGGTTTCAGTGCGGATCGTCAAAGAGAAGGCATTCTACGAATACGCGAGATTCTATGTCTTTATGAGCATTCTGCTCGTCTCTCTGATCGCACTGGCAGTCAACAGATATACCAGGAGAATGACGCAGCGTTTAGAAAAAAAGCATCGCGAAGAAGCCGAAAAAGAGAGAATAGCAGCAGATCTGCACATGGCGAATCAGATCCAGTCCGCGGTGCTCCCCAGTGTATTTCCCGCATTTCCGGACAGATCGGAATTTGATATCTATGCCACCATGAATCCGGCAAGGGAAGTCGGCGGCGATTTTTATGATTTCTTCATGATCGACGACGACCACCTGGGACTGGTGATGGCGGATGTGAGCGGCAAGGGAATTCCGGCAGCACTGTTCATGATGAACGCGAAGAGCATCGTGCAGAACTGCGCGATGCTGGGCCGCTCCCCGGCGGATATACTCACGAAGACGAACGAGGCGGTCTGCAAACAGAACAAAATGGAGATGTTCGTCACGGTGTGGGTAGGCATTCTGGAAATATCGACAGGAATACTTACGGCAGCCAACGCGGGACATGAATATCCGGCGGTCCGCAGGGCGGGCGGAGAGTTTGAACTGTTTAAAGACAAACATGGCTTTGTGGTCGGAGGAATGGAAGGCATCCGTTATAAAGAATACAGTCTGTCGCTCTCACCGGGCGACAAACTGTTCCTCTACACGGACGGTGTACCGGAGGCTTCCGATTCCGGACAACAGCTGTTCGGGACAGAACGTATGCTGGCTGCGCTCAATCAGGATCCGGAAGCGTCCCCGGAAACTATCCTCGAAAATGAGCGCCGGTCGGTGGACCGCTTCGTACAGAACGCGGAACAGTTCGACGACCTCACGATGATGTGTCTCGAGTATAAAGGCGCTCAGTGACGGGAGCCTTTCCGGAAAGATGCGCTTCCGGGAAAAGACTTCCCGGAAACAGATTTTTGGGAAAATGCATTACAGAAACCGCATGAGACCGAAGTCCTGCGGACGGTGAAAATCAGGCTGCTCCGACGTGACCGGATTCCAGCTCAGGTAGTGTTCTTTTTCGGTGAGATCCCCGCATTTGAAGAAATTGCCGTACATGATGCCGCCTTCCTTCGGAGAAAAAGAAGGAAAGAACATCCGGATAAAGGTATAGGGGACCCGGTAGGAGATCTGCCAGCCGTCCTGCGTTCTTTCGGGCATTGCCTGAAAGAGTCCGGGATCCGGCAGAATGCGGATGAGATCCTTTCCGCAGTGCCCGATCCCCGCATAAAAGCTGGCGTTCGGATTGAACTCGAGATTGATGTACCGGCTGTCCTCGGAAAGAGGCCGGAAGAAAAACTCAAGACAGCTGTCCTCACAGGGCATGCCGTATCTGCCGGTGTGCTCCGCGCGGACGGCTTTTTCTTTTGCCTTAAGGAGAACATGCAGCGCGCTGTCGTCATAAGTGACACGCGCCGCAGCCCGGATCCCTGCGTCCGGGAGCCAGAGGATCGTATCGATCTGTGCCTCCGGGATCCCGGAGGCGTTCACTGTGTCCGCTGTTCTAATAATCGTATATTCTTTCATCTCAGACTTTCCCCGTCCATATCCGGATGCAGCATTGTGTTGTTGTAGATCCAGCTGTATTCGTCCATTTTCAGAAAATCGGAGAAAAGCTCCGCCGCAGCGCCGAGCGGATAAATGCTCTCGTGCTCCTTCGCGATTTCGATCCGGAAGTTCCGGGCGAGGACGAGGACATTTTCCCGAACTGCTTCCTCCAGACGGTTCAGGAAGAAATCGCCCAGATCGGTCATGAACCCATAGATAATAACAAGATCGGAATTAAGCAGCGTCACAGTGTTCGCAACTGCCAGACCGATATCGCGGGCTGCTGTCCGCACGAAATGCCGGCACATGGGATCCCCTTCTTCCACGGCGCGGCGGATATCCGCGGTCGTAATCGGCTCTGAGAGATCATGATAGGTGCTGATCGACGTAAAAACGCCGTCGTCAATGGATTTCCGGATCTGCCGCACGAGAGCCGGAAAAGCGGTATTGGCTTCTACACATCCGGGCTTTCCGCAGTAGCAGATGGTGGGATCCTGCGAGTTGATCACCGTATGGCCCAGTTCGCCGGCGACACCGTCCGCGCCGCTCACTACCTGTCCGTTACAGCAGAAGGATGAGCCGACGCCGTTGGAAAGTTCCACACAGATAAAATTCTGGGAATCTTTGGCGCGGCCGAAGCGCTTTTCCGCCAGCGCAGGGAGCGTGACCGGACTGAAGGTGCTGACCGGGATGCCGGTCTCCTTTTCGATGGCCGGTTTCAGTTCCTCGTGAAGCCAGTCGTTAAAGTGGGAATAGCCCGAAAGGACCGTGCCGCTCATTTTATAGCGGGCGGGATCATAGGGCGGATCGCAGATGCCGATCCCGATAATAAAGCGGTCCGCAAACTCCCGGCACAGACTGACGGTGTGGTCAAGGACCGCTTTCCAGTTGTGCTCTTCCAGTTCTATGACCGAAGGACTTGAGAGCGTTTCCTGTTTCAGGACTGTTCCGTCGATCTGGGAGACGACATAGGTGACGGTGCTGGAAGCAAAGGCGATGGAGACAGCGCAGATGTAGGAGCGGTTGATGTCGAGAAGAAGACGCCGCCGCCCCTGGCCTTTTGTCAGCTGTCCGGTCTCCAGGATCAGTTTCTGGTCGATCAGTTCCTTTGTCAGATCGCCGATGCTGGCGGGCCTCGAGTCGGTCAGTTCGATGAGGCCGGTCCGGCTGATCGGACCGAAGCGGTTGATCATATTAAGAACCAGATACTTTTTATAATTGGAATAAGCGTTTGCCATAAAAAACCTCACTTCAATCACGACCGGGACACGATATTCCGTGTTTCCGAAACAGATGGATGACTGTGCTGCAGTGATTATACCATATCGCGATGAAAAATGCGAAAATGTTATTAACGAAAATGTAAATAAATGCCCCGAGTCGGAGAAAAAGACGGTGGTTTCGTGTTTTGAACGGGAAAATAAGAGTTACTAAAATCAGAAAACAGTACAACAGGAAGGACGCTCTGTTGTGGAAAAGCTACAAAAATTGGATAATTAAATACAGAAACGAAATTAAATATTGACACAGACAGACTTGAAAGCTAATATTAATTACAGAAATGTTATGAAGTGCGCACTGACAGAGTCCGCTGAGACGGAGAGAAAAGGAGAAATAGTTTTGAATACCCTGAAAGCAGGCTTTTCAAGAGTGGATATCACTCCGATGACGGGAATTCCGATCCGGGGCTACTATAAAAAACGTTTCGCAGAGGGGGTGCTGGATCCTCTGGAGGCTGATGTTCTTGCGGTCGGATGCGGCGAAGATCCTGTTGTGCTCATCAGCGTCGACAACTGCGGATTCGAAACGGAGACCATGACGTGGATCCGGAAACGGATCGGGGAAAAATGCGGCATTCCGGAAGAGAACATTTTCCTCTCCTGCACACACACGCATACCGGACCTTATATTCACAAGCCGGACATGGCGCCGAAAAAGCCGGGAAAGCAGCAGGACCATCATGAGGCCGACGCCGGACATCCTCTGGTGGCGGAGTATACGGAGTTCGCGGCAGGCAGGCTGGAAGACGCGGCAGTATATGCGATTCAGGATATGAAAGAAGCGAGAGCGGGCCTCGGCAGCGGAAGCGCTCCGAATGTAGCGTTTATCCGGCGGTATGTGATGAAGAACGGTGAGATCCGGACGAATCCGGGTGTCGGAAACCCGGAGATCGATCACCCGTGCGGCGAAGTGGACGAACGCGTACATGTGCTGCGGTTTGACCGCAAAGACGCGGATACGATCGTTCTTGTCAATTTCGGAAATCATCCGGACGTTGTCGGAGGATCCCTGATCTCGGCGGACTGGCCCGGGTTTCTTCGAAGAAGAGTGGAGCAGGCACTTCCCGGCACCCGGTGTATTTTCTTCAACGGCGCACAGGGCGACGTCAATCACGTGAATGTCTTCCCCAGGGGCGGCGATCTTAACGATATGTTTCTGGATTTCGACGATGTCTCCCGGGGATACGGGCACGCCAGGCATATCGGCAATGTCGTGACAGGGGCTGTTCTGCAGGCATATGACAAAGTGGAGTACAGGGATACGGAGAAAACCGGCTCCAGGGTCATCACAGTCCGTGTGCCGTCCAACCGGCCTCGTCCCGAAGATATGCCGGAAGCACGCCGGATCGCGGAGCTCCATGCGGAGGGACGGGACGATGAGATCCCCTATACCGGCATGATGCTGACAACCGCCGTCGCCGAGGCAGAGCGGATGATCCTTCTCGAAAACGGCCCGGACTGGTTTGAAATGCCGCTTTCCGTGGTACGGATCGGGGATATCGCGCTGATCGGACTTCCGGGCGAGCCGTTCACGGGAATCGGCAGGGAACTGAAGAAGAATAAGAACTGGGCAGCAGTTCTTCCATGCTGTCTGACAAACGGCGGAGAGGGGTATTTCCCGATGATGGACGCCTATGAGGAAGGCGGATATGAGTCCCGCGGATCACGTTTTAAGGCAGGGGTCGCGGAATATCTTATCCGGGAAGGAAACGGGCTTCTTGACAGGGTTGCGGAGGAATAGACGCCTCCGGAAAACGGAAGCCGGATCAGAATGGCTACATGCACTACCCGGTGCAGGCAGATAAACACAAAGGCTAAGAAAGGATGGAACTAGAAATGAAAAAGGTATTGGCACTTCTTCTCACATTGATCATGGCGGTCAGTCTTGCCGCCTGCGGAGGAGCCGCACAGAGCACGGCGGAATCCGGGCAGGCTGAGGAAGCAGAAGAGACAGAAACGAAAGAAGAGGCAGAGGCTCCTGCGGAAGAAGAAGCAGAAGATGCAGCAGAAGAGCCCGCGGCTTCCGATGAACAGATCGTCATCAATTTCGTTGCAGCACAGTACTCCGACGCGACAGAAGCGTACATGAAAAAAGTCTGCGAAGCGTTTGAAGCAGACCATCCGAACGTAAAGATCAATCTGGAAGTGATCGGCTGGGACAGCATTTCCACAACAGTCAATACGCGCGTCGCAAACCATCAGGCACCGGATCTTTACAACGGCGGTTCCGCGGGCGAATTCATTGAGGATGATTTCCTGTACAGACCGGAAGATATTATTTCCCCGGAGCTGAAAAATGATTTCTATGAGACTTTCTGGAAAAACAACATTGATGCAGCGACAGGTGAAGTATATCAGATCCCCTATGTCGCTTCCGTCCGCGCGCTGTACTGCAATAAAAAGATTATGGATGAAGTCGGGGTCCAGCCTCCGAAAACATGGGATGAAGTGAGAGACGTCTGCAAGAAGATCAAAGAGTACTACAACGGCGAAGTTTATCCGTGGGGCATTGACGCGTCCAGCACGGAAGGACAGACGACGATCGCTTATTACTGCTGGAGCAACGGCGGCGGATATGTGGATGAAGACTTTAATTATATCCTCAACTGCCCGGCAAATGTCGAAGGATTCGAATATATGAAAGAACTTTATGACAACGGCTGGACCAACGAGAACCCGACTTCGGAGACCCGTGACGACATGCAGAAACTGGTCGCGGCGGACAAGATGGCGATGCTCGTGACCGCGTGCTTCTTCCCGGCGCTCTATCCGGATACGGAACTCTACATTTCGGATATTCCGTACAACGATAAGACACAGAGCTCCTCTTCGACACTGGCGGTACAGGACGCACTCATTTTCTTTAATGAAAATGCAAAAGCGACGGAAGATTCGCCGGAGAAGCTGCAGGCGATCTCTGAGTTCTGCGATTTCTTCTACGCACCGGATAACTACACTCCGTTCATGATCCAGGAAGGGCTTCTTCCGGCAACGAATTCCGGCGCGGAAAAACTTGCGAAGGATGATCCGGAAAAGGCAGCTTACATGAGTGTTCTGGAAGGCGGAAAGTTCTATGCGAGAAGCAAACAGAACTGGAAAGACTGCTCCACCGCCTGCGCGGATGCAGCGCAGAACGTTCTGAGCGGACTGCAGACCCCGCAGGAAGCTCTGGATGAGGCACAGGCATCCGTCGAAGAATAAGACGGCCCCCGGTTCTCAAAGAACAGACAGTCATACAGTATGGGAGCATCTGCTCCCATACTGTGCCCGGTCAGCGGGGAGGGGTAATATTTTGAAGCAGAATGGTAAAAAGAAATCAAAATTTGCGCGGTTTGAGGCTTATCTGTGGATGCTGCCGACGCTTTTTCTGATCTCGGTATTCGTGCTCTTTCCGGTACTGGAATCCGTTTACATGAGTTTTTCAAAGGTCTCAAAAGCCGGCATCATCAAAAAGTTCGGGACCCTTGACAACTACAGGTACGTTCTCAGACAGCCGGTTTTTCCGAGGGTGATCCTGAATACGATCATCTGGACGGCGGTCATCGTCGCGATCAGCATTGTGCTCAGCATCACGCTGGCGATCGTGCTGAACGAGCGGTTTAAACTGCGGCGCATCACGAGAACAATGCTGCTGTTCCCGTGGGCGACTTCAGGATTCATCACCGCGTGTGTATGGAAATACGCGTTGGATTATCAGTACGGATCGATCAACGCGCTGCTTATCAGAACGGGTATTGTCCGGAAAAACATCAATTTCCTCGGGCATGCCGGTTCCGCGTTTGCATGGCTGATCTTTGTAGGCGTTTTTGTAACAGTCCCGTTTATGACGTTTACGCTGCTCTCCGGCCTGCAGAGTATTTCCTCCGATTATTATGAGGCAGCGACGATTGACGGAGCGACTTTCTGGTCCAAACTGTTCAAGATCACACTGCCGCTTCTCAAGCCGGCGATCAATGTCACGATCGTACTGAATGTGATCTACTGTTTCAATTCCTTTGTTTTTGTTCACACGATCACAGGCGGCGCACCGGCTCACAGAACGGATACGATCATGACCTACCTGTACTGGATGGCGTTCAGTAAAGGCAATTACGGGGCAGCATCCGCGATCTCCGTGATCGGGTTTATCGTACTGCTGATTTTCTCGATCATTTACATGAATATTCAGATGAAGGAGGAGACGGCATGAGCGACAGATATTCCAAAGTGTTCCGGATCGCGCTGTATGTGATCTCTGCGATCACCTGTCTTGTGATCCTCTATCCGTATCTTGTCATGTTCTTCTCCTCTGTCAAGGGGATGAATGAGATCTACCGGATCCCCGGCACGCTCTGGCCTGAAAAATGGAATCTGAGCAACTACAGAACGATCTGGGAGCATATTCCTCTTACCTACTATTTCCGGAATTCCGCGATCGTGGCGTGCGGGGCGACGGCTCTGAGCATCACCTGCGCCATTCCTACCGGCTATGCGCTGGCAAGAATGAGCTTTCCGGGCAAAAAAGGATTTATGCAGTTCATCATTATTACCCAGATGTTTGCACCGGTCGTTCTGCTTGTCGGTATTTACCGCATCATGCTGACGCTTCATCTGACTAATAATCTGTTTGGACTGATTCTGCTGATCGCCGCGTTCAATCAGGCATTTTCCTCGTGGCTCCTGTCCGGGACGTTCGCAACGATCTCGAAGGAGCTCGAGGAGGCGGCTACTATTGACGGATGCAGCCGCCTGCAGGCTGTGATCCGGGTGATCATTCCGCTTGCGGCGCCCGGCATCGTAACAGCTGTCATCCATGCCTTCATCGGGGCGTGGAATGAATATACGCTCACATTGGTACTGATCAGTGATACCTATAAAAAATCCCTGAATGTCGGTATCCGGGCTTTCTTCGGATATACGAACATCGAGTGGTGGTATGTATTTACTGCTTCACTGCTCACAACAATCCCGATCCTGTTTCTGTTCCAGGCGATCGACAAATATATTGTCGGCGGACTTACGGCGGGCGGTGTCAAGGGATGATTTTCAAGTTGAAAACATGACGGAAGGCTGAAGAGACATATGCTTGCGATAACGAATGCAACACTGGTCATGCATGATCATTATATCCCGGACGGGGTGCTTCTTGTCCGGGAGGGAAAGATCGCTTCTTTCGGACCGGCAGGAAGGCTTGCGGTGCCGGAAAATGCGAAAGTACTGGATGTGCACCACGCACTGGTCGGACCGGGATTTGTTGATATCCATACCCATGCGGATGACAGGAACTTCTTCTGGGACGATCCGGAGAAAGTTGCCTCCTATCATCTTGCACAGGGAACGACTACCGTGCTGGCGGCGACATATATGGCTCTCGGACAGGAGGAACTTCTCTCCGCGATCCGGATCCTGCGAGCTGCAATGACGGACGGATCATGCCCTAATCTTGCGGGACTCTATATGGAAGGACCTTATCTGAATCCCAAATTCGGGTGTGATAAGGAACACTGCCCGTGGGCGGGAGAAATCCGGGAAGAGGATTATCAGCCGGTCATAGACGCTGCCTGGGATATAGCGAGGGCATGGTCGCTTGCGCCGGAACGGAAAGGGATCCGCGCGTTTGTTGAAGCCGTGAGGAGAAAAAATCCGAATGCTGTTTTCACGGTAGCGCACTCGGAGGCAGAACCCGAAGAGATCGAACCGCTGATCCCTCTCGGTCTGAAGATAGGAACACACCATACGAATGCCACGGGAACGATCCAGAAGTACCCGGAGGTACGGGGCGTATGTGTTGACGAGGTCGTCAACTACCGCCCGGAGATCTACGCCGAACAGATCTGCGACGGGGTGGGCATCCATGTGGATCCCTACATGCTGCGCCTCGTCAGGAAGATCAAGGGAGATGACAGGATCATTCTGATTTCCGACGCTTATGCCGCGGACGGACCGGTTCCTCCCGGATATGACGGGGTGACGGACATCAATTTTGACCATACCGGAGAGATCGCCGGATCCAAACTGACGCTGAATGTCGCCTGCCGCAATTATATGAAGCATACGGGAGCCTCCCCGGTTGTCGTATTCCGGATGGCAGCGGAAAATCCCGCCAGGGCAGTCGGCTTCAAGGACAGAGGGAAGATCGCGGAAGGCCTGCGGGCTGATCTTGTGGTTACGGATTATCTCATGAATATTGAACATGTTATTTTGAAAGGAGAATTGCTGCGATGAAAGACATTATTTTTGATCCGCCTACCAAATTTGATTTCAAATGCGCCGATTATGTTCCGTTCCGCGACAGGGAAGTCTGCGAACGCCTTCGGAAGATCAGCGGAAAGGATCTCGAGAAGCATTGGAATCCTGAGCAGCAGCATCCGGAATTTAATATCAAAGTCATGATGAATCCGCATCCGGTCCTGATTGCGACGCTGTTTTCAAGACTGAAGGAAGCCGCGGAAAAAGGAGAAAAATACTCCATGCTGCTTGGAAATCCGGAGCCGGATACCTATATTCCGCTGGCACAGCTTATCAACTATTTTCAGGTGGACTGCTCAAAACTGTCGATTTTCGCAGAGGATGAATGGGCGGATGACGAAGGACACATCGCGCCGGAGACCTATGAGGCGGGATTTGCGCATTCCATGCTGAAATACTTTGTCTACCAGATCGACCCGAAGCTCCGCATGCCGCTTGAACAGGTCCATTATCCTACCAATGCCAATATTGCGGATTATTCGAAGATCATGGAAGAGGAGACGGAAGGCGGCGTATCGATTGCATCCACGTCCCCGGGGTGGACAGGTCATCTCGCGTTTATTGATCCGCAGTCTGAATTTCATGTAGATACTCTTGAGGAATGGCTCGATATGGGTGCACGTCTTGTGACGCTTCACCCGCTGACCGTTGCGCAGAATTCCCTCCACGGCGTATTCGGACAGTCCGGTTATATTCAGAGCGTTCCGCCCCGCGCGGCAACGGTCGGACCGAGAGATGTAAAAATGGCAAAAGAGAGAATCGAGGTCCATTCCCTCGCAACCTGCGGAACTTATTCCTCCTGGCAGCGGATGACATCCCGGCTTGTTCTTCACGGACCGGTCACACCGGCTGTTCCCAGCTCGATGCTGCAGCTTTGGAAAACCCAGGTCTATGTCGATGAGGCGATCGCAGCGCCCTTCGGCTGTGAAGAAAAAGTCGGGTATTAATTCCGGGGAAAGGCTTTCACGAGGGGGTGTTTTTCCCGTATAATAAAAAAGAAGATATGTACTGACGCCGGTCCCGCTCTTTTTACAGTCTGCAAAAGGAGAAGATATGAAAAGCATCAAAAGTGTTTATAAAATCGGCAGCGGCCCCTCCAGTTCCCACACTGTAGGACCTTATCGCGCAGCGAAAAAAATCCGCGGCCGGTACCCGGAGGCGGACGCGTTCCGGGTGACGCTTTACGGATCCCTTGCATATACCGGAATGGGACACGGTACGGGAAAAGCGGTCCGCGCCGTAATTCCTCAGGCGGAGATTATCTTCGATTACGAGAAAAAAGACCTCCCTCATCCGAACACGATGCTTTTTGAGGCGTTCCGGGACGGAAAAATAATCGGAAGCACCCGTGTTTTCAGTATTGGCGGAGGATCCATACAGATCGGGAACGAAGCGTCAGACGAGGAAAAAGATATTTATCCGCAGAAGACCTTCAGCGAGATGCTCGCTGCCTGCCGGCAGGATGGTATTTCGTTGAAACAGTTTATCTATGAAAAAGAGGATCCTTCTTTGCAGGAGGATCTTCGCGTTGTCTGGAACGCTATGAAAGATGCGGTCAGCCGCGGACTTAAGACCGAAGGGATTCTTCCCGGCGGACTCGGGATAACGCGGAAAGCGAAGCTCCTCTATGAGAAGCGCTGCTACAACGAGAGCGCGGACGTCACCATGAACCGGGTGATCGCGGCTTACGCCTACGCGGTCTGTGAGGAAAATGCAGACGAAAATATCGTCGTCACCGCCCCCACCTGCGGGAGCTGCGGCGTTCTTCCGGCTGTTATGTATTATATGAATAAGGAGCGCGGTTTTCCCGAAAATGAGATCCTGGATGCGCTCGCCGTCAGCGCCCTGATCGGCAATGTTATCCGCACGAACGCCAGCATTTCCGGAGCGGAATGCGGCTGTCAGGCGGAGATCGGCAGTGCCTGCTCCATGACGGCGGCTGCACTGGCTTCCCTCTGGGGCCTGAATAACGATCAGATCGAATACGCAGCCGAGATCGCCATGGAACACAATCTCGGACTCACCTGTGATCCCGTCAAAGGCCTTGTGCAGATTCCCTGTATCGAGCGGAATGCGGTCGCGGCCATGCGGGCCATCAGTTCCGTGAATCTTTCCAGGTTCCTCTACTCGACCCGGAAAATTTCCTTCGACGACGTCGTCGCAACCATGTACCGCACCGGAAAAGACATGAACGAGAAATACCGGGAGACGTCCCACGGCGGACTGGCGCAGATCTATGCTCAGTAGAAGAGCCTGAGGATGGCGGTACTGCTCATGATGAACAGGAAGAGCATCGTACAGAACGGTACGATGCTCTTGTTGCTGTTCAAAGGTATGCGCTGCCCGGAACGTCAGCTTTTCGTATAATCGTAAAATCCTTTTCCGGCATTAACGCCGGTCTCGCCTTTGTCGATCTTGGCTTTGAGAAGCTGTCCGATCTTGTAGGTGGTGGTTCCCGGTGTGGCCGCATCGGGCTTCATCTGGTTGATGTTGTAGGCGGTCTCGAGTCCGACGATGTCGAGAATCCTGAACGGTCCTGCCGGAGCACCGGTCGCAAGCTGCCAGGTAAGGTCAATGGTTTCCGGATCCGCTACTTCATTTGCGAGAAGTGCCTGGGCAGCGGAGAGGAACGGTACCAGCATGGAGTTGAGGATGTATCCGGGCTGTTCCTTGTGGAGCTGAAGCGGCACCATGTTGATTTCTGCGGCAAATGCTGTGACCTGTTTAAAGATCTCCGGATCTGTGCCGGGATGCCCCATGATCTCGGCTGTGTTGTTTTTCCAGATCGTATTGGCAAAATGGAGCGCGCAGTATTTTTCCGGTCTGCCGGTATATTTCGCAAAGGTGCTTGGCAGCATCGTGGAGGAATTGGTACAGAGGATCGTTTTCTCCGGGAGAAGGTCCTTCATTGCTGTATAGACGCCGATTTTGGCTTCCGGATCTTCCGACATGGATTCGATCACGATATCGGCATCTTCGACGGCTTTTGCCATATCCAGTTCAAGGTGAATGTTTTCTGCAAAATACTTTTCCGCACAGGCGTACAGCTCGTCGATCTTTTCCGCGGTGATGCCGTTCCATTCCCGGATCAGACCCTTCGGATAAAGAAAAGCGCCCATCGGATTGCCGATCAGTGCTTTTGCGGAAGCAAGATCTGTAAGCATGAGTTTACTGTACCGG
Organism: Lachnospiraceae bacterium; assembly: GCA_015057835.1. Taxonomy (GTDB): domain Bacteria; phylum Bacillota; class Clostridia; order Lachnospirales; family Lachnospiraceae; genus Chordicoccus. Next base: position 995 of record SVDL01000066.1, on the reverse strand, counting down.
TCCAGTTTCGGCTGCGTGCGGCCGATCGATCCCTCCGAGCGAAGCCAGAATGTTACATCATGACCGGTATACGCGCACATAAGACCGATCTGCGTGCCCAGAACTCCGCCGCCTGCGACTACAACTTTTTTCAAGCCCATAAGAATGCCTCCTTTCGAATATGTGATAATGGTCAGTTCTTTTCTCATTATAGCATACTTTTAACAGGAAAGAGTCTGATTGTATACAAAATGACCGGACAACTGCAGATTTAAATCCGCAGCGAAGAGCAGAGATTCAGCAGAGATTTAACAGAGATGAAGCAGAGAAGAGCTTCAGAGCGGAGATTCAGTACTGAGATGCAGAACATAGAGGTAGAAACGAGAATGGAGATTCTCTTTGTGATGTGCAGAAATCTGCACACCTGTTCTGAGAGAATAAGTTCATAAGATCCTGATACAAATATTCCGCCTCGTCTGGGGCAGCTGATAAAGGGAGATGAACTTATGAAAAGAACAACCGTAGATTTTTTGAAAAACATCCTTCTTTCCGTTCTGTTTGCTTATATGCTCAGCAGATTATCCTTCTGGGTGACCAGAGAAGGGGCCATGACCTGCAGCGCCGGATTCGGGATATTTCTGTGGTTTTACCTCACAGCTTACGATGAGATCCTGAGAAAGAGGAGAAAGAGCAGAAGAAAGATGATCCTGCAGCAGAACTGATTTTTGCACGGATTTTCCCATGCTGATCCTTTTTCGCTGATTCTCCGGCGCTGATCCTTTTGTGCTGATTTTCCCACCCCGGCCTTTCTGCATGAATTTTCTGAAAACCTCGATCTACTCCCTCTGCAATGAGCGGCTGCACAGGCTGAATACTCCGGTATTCGGCCTGTTTTGTGCCGCATTATTTTTCAGCAGCATTTCAAAAAATATTTAAAAAAAATATTTCAAAAAAAAATTTAAATAATTTAAATCCTGCCGCCTTTCCCTTACGTCTATAGGGTGTAAAGCAAAACA
>SVDL01000172.1 GCA_015057835.1 Lachnospiraceae bacterium | reverse complement strand
TTCTCAATGAAAATGCTCCCTTCCGGGCAGCCAAGCTTTTATTATTTCGCTTGTCTACCTGGAAGGGAGCATATCAAACGTTCCGGGCTCTCTAAGTTTATTTTACAGCTTCTGCAGCTCCTCCACCGGGATCGACGCGATCCCTCCGTGTCTCGTCGTGCTGACCGCCGCGATATAAGCAGCTCTGTCCACAAATTTTCCGATATCTTCAAGAACAAGCTCGTCGATCGTCTTTCCGCTCTTCAGGAAACCCGCGAGGAAAGATCCGAAGAAAATGTCGCCGGCGCCTGTGGTATCGATCGTATTCATCTTATAAGCCTGCGCCTGACCGGTCTCTCCCTTAAGTCCGAAGCGGATCCCGTTGCCGCCGTCCGTGACGAGAATCACTTTCGGGCCCATGGCAAATATCTTTTCCATGCACGCAAAGGCGTCCTGCTCATCGGCGACCATCTGGGCTTCTTCGAGAGAGATCTTCAGAATATCGGTGCGCCTGATATTCATGATCATGACGTCGATCGCTTCCTTCCCGGACTTCCACAGCGGTGCCCTGTAATTCGGATCATAGGAAATAATGCATCCGCTGTCCTGCGCTGTTTTAATGGCAAATTCAGAAGCTTCTCTGACTTTCTCATGTGTAAAGGAGAGGGATCCGAAATGGAAAATATCGCTCTCCTTCACCATCGCAGGATCAAAATCATCTTTCGAAAGATGTGTATCGGCGTTATTTTCACGGAAGAAACTGAAATCACGGTCTCCAGTCTCATCCAGGGAGACAAATGCCAGCGTCGTGTTATAAGATCCGCTCACTTTCACGTTGGAGACGTCCACGCCGTATTTTTCGATCTCGCCGATGATCTGCTTTCCGAACATATCATCGCCGACCATTCCGATCATACCGGTCTTAAATCCCGCTGAGGCGACCACAGAGAGCAGATTGGCCGGTGCTCCGCCTGTCTTGGCGGCAAATATCTTATCGCCGTTGTCATCCTTTCCGTTCGGTACAAAGTCGATCAGAAGTTCTCCGAGCGCGGAGACTGCGTACTTACGTGCCATAGTTTCCTCCTTGTCAATGAATCGTTTTTTAAAAAAGCCGCAGGCATTTAATCCTGCGGCTCATTCATTTCGTATAAACAATTACTCTTCAACTGCTTCTTCCTCAGCAGCTTCTTCTGCCGGAGCTGCTTCTTCCGCTGCTTTCTTCGGAGCTTCCGGAAGGAGTGCTTTCATGGAAAGGGAGATTTTGTGGTCGACAGCATTGAGCTCAACGACCTTTGCTTCCACTTCCTGGCCGGTCTTCAGAACATCCGACGGTTTGTCGACATGTTCACGGGCGATCTGGGAAACATGAAGGAGTGCGTCAACACCCGGCTCCAGCTCCACAAATGCGCCGAAGTCCGTCATGCGGGCAATGCGTCCGGTAACGATGGTTCCGGCTGCATATTTCTCTTCCGCTGTAAGCCACGGATTCTGATCCGGGAACTTAAGGGAAAGAGCGATCTTCTCGCCGTTGATGTCCTTAATAAGAACATTGAGGCGTTCGCCGACCTTGAAGACCTTCTTCGGATTCTCGACATGTCCCCAGGACATCTCGGAGATATGAAGCAGTCCGTCCGCTCCGCCGAGATCGATAAATGCGCCGAAATCGGTGACGTTTTTGATGACGCCTTCGACTTCATCGCCCGGATTGATACGGGCAAAGAGTTCTTTCGCAGCCTCGGATTTGCGCTCAAGCAGGAGCTGCTTGCGGTCGCCGATGATGCGGTGGCGGCGCGGGTTGAATTCCGTGATGATGAATTCAATTTCCTGATCCGCGTATTTGTTAAGATCTTTCTCGTACGTATCGGAAACAAGGCTTGCCGGAATAAATACGCGGGCCTCTTCCACCGTAACAGACAGACCGCCGTTGCGGACCTGAGTAACTTTTGCTTTCAGAACTTCCTTGTTGTTGAAAGCTTCTTCGAGTCTCTGATTTCCCTTCTCAGCCGCGAGCTGACGATAGGAAAGAATGACCTGTCCGTCGCCGTCATTGACTTTTTTGACTTTGACTTCCATCTTGTCACCGGGTTTGGCGATCTGGGTAAGATCCTGTACGTCGTTGCTGTACTCTTCCTTGGTGAGAATACCATCGATCTTATAGCCGATATTCAGGTACATATAATCGGGCTTAACATCAATGATTGTTCCTTCGACGACCTCTCCATTCCTGATAGTTTTGAAAGTTTGTTCGAGCATTTCCTCAAAGCTTTGCTCTTCTGACATACTGTGAAACCTCCTGGATAAAATAATTTGGGGTTGAGGCCCCCGCTGTGATACCTACGCAACTATCGGATTGGAATTGAATTGGATTCAAATCGTCGAGTGACTGTATGTAGTAAGTATTCGCACACCGTTCCTGACAGATCTCATAAAGCTTCCGCGTGTTCGAACTGGTACCGCTGCCGACCACGAGCATGATATCCACTTCCTCCGCGAGGGTCCTCGCCTCGGTTTGGCGCATACTGGTAGCATTACAGATTGTATTAAGAACCTCTATATCATAGCGTAATTTTTGGATGATTTCAACCAATTCCTTAAATTTTTCTAAATTAAATGTCGTCTGCGCGACAATGCATAAAGACTTGTTTTCCGGCACTTTCAGGGCTGCTGCCTCTTCCTTTTCGGAAATGACGATGCAGGGTGTTTCGGACCATCCCATCGTGCCGATCACTTCGGGATGACGCGGGTCGCCGATGATGACGATCTGCTTCCCGTTCCCGCTCTGTTCCCGCACGATCTTGTGGATTTTCTTGACAAACGGGCAGGTGGCGTCCACTATGTTAACGCCCGGTCTGTTTTCCAGCGACTCAAACACTTCTTTCGAGACGCCGTGGGACCGGAGCACGACCGTTCCCTCTTCAATACCGTCCAGGTCAGCTTCATCGCGCAGCGTGATCACACCGTGGGATTCCATGTCCCGGACCACATATTCATTGTGAATAATGGGGCCGAGGGTAAAGATCGGCTTTTTATCCGCCTCTTCGATGCAGTCGTGTACAAGCTGCACCGCCCTCTTGACGCCGAAGCAGAATCCGGCGCTTTCCGCAATGATTATATTAT
>SVDL01000171.1 GCA_015057835.1 Lachnospiraceae bacterium | reverse complement strand
ATCGTGATATTCGGGCTCGCGCTTCCCGGTGCAAAAGTGAGCAGATCGGTACGGTATAAGAACGCGAAAAACTTCTGGAAGCACGCGCTGTGGATGTTGATCGGCCTTGTGATCGCCGCTTTCGGTTTATGGGTCATGCACTTCGGAGAATAGCAGGGCGATGCCGAGGAAATCGAAACGTTTCAGCGGTATTTTTCCGCTTCCTCGAGGGCAATGGCTGCCCAGACGGAGGCGTTTTCCGGATGAAATGCGAGCGTGCGGATATCCCGCATAAGCACGTTCACCCGGCAGTCGTATTCTGCGGTCACCGCAAAAACGTTGCGCAGTTCCCTGCGGATGAGTTCCCAGTCCGGTTTTTCCACCGCGATGAGCGCCGGATTCTGTTTCCAGCAATATACAAAATCACTTCGGATCTGCTCCGCCATGCCCCGGACGTCGCTCCAGGGAGAGACGGAGACGATCCGCAGCCGTTCGACTTTTCTGCGGACATAGCAAAGGCGTTCGTCCATCTTTTCACAGCAGCCGTAGAAATTTAGGCCGAACCGGTTCAGGACAGGCGCCTGATAGGTAAGGAAGAACTCGTCGAACATCGCGGGCGAGACCGAAACGGAGGCCTGGCTTTCCGCGTATCCCCACAGATCGCGGACACATACGGCGGCGGGATCGAACCCGTCCTGCGGCAGCTCGCCGCACCAGCCGTAGCCTCCGGTACCGATAAAATCCCCTCCGTTATTCAGCGTAAGAAGGTGCTCACGCTCCAGGACGTCGAGCATATGCATCCGCTCGTCGCGCAGAAACGCCATGAGATGGTGCACCTCATCCGGATGATCGATGAGGTCGTACATCATGTTCTGAAAACCGCGCAGGTACAGAAATTCGTCGGTCAGCCCGTCGGAATACCACCAGGAGTTCTGAAGCCTGACGTCAAGAATACCGTCGAAGGTGTCGTGCGCCAGCGCAAGATAGAGATCCGTCTTTTCCCGGTCGACGGTAAGTTTCCGGTACTCCAGTTTTCCAAGGTCGTCCCAGTCCGTGAGTACGGGTTCGATGGCGTATGCGCCGTCCTTCTGGGCGCTGCGGGTCTCTTTGTGCGCGATACCGAGGCCGCTCCGGTCAAAGACGCTGCAGACCGGAAAGACTTTTGTACAGACACGGTCGTCGCCGATCCTTTCCTGCCAGAAGATCTCCTTGCGGAGACGCATTTCCCAGATACGGCCGAGATCGCTCCGGCAAAGAAGGGACGTATGCGGCAGGATCTCGTACCAGGCGTATTCCGGATCGATGAAGACAAGGGGGCGCGTCTTAAGAAGGCTCCGGTTCCGGAACCAGAGGTCCTTCCGCTCCTCCTGCACCGGCTCTTCGGCAAGCTGCGCGACCTTCCGGGCGAATTGCCGAAGGAGCTCCTTTTCACCGGGAAGCAGGGCGGGTGCGGCCTTGGCCTGTGTTGCCATATAGCTGCACAGCCACGACAGCCCGTTATGATCCGTGATGCCGTTTCCGAGCATTTCCTGTTTGATGCGCATGCGATCTTCGTTCATCATTTCCGTTTCCTTGCAAAAACGCCCCATCGAGACGATTGATATGCTCCCTTCCAGGTAGACAAGCGAAATAATAAAAGCTTGGATGCCCGGAAGGGAGCATTTTCATTGAAAAGGACAAAGCTTGATACAGAAATCATCATCTGGGCGGTTAAAGATTATCTGACGGGGAATTCCTCTAAAAAGGCAATTGCTGACCGATTGGGGGTCGACCACAGCAGTGTTAATCAGTGGATAGCGAATTACCAGTCTATGGGGGAGAGTGCTTTTCTCGGCAACGGAAACCGGCACTATTCCAAAGAACTAAAGGAACAGGCGGTAAAAGATTACCTTTCCGGGAAAGGTTCGTATCGAGAGATCTGTAAACAATATAAGATCAAATCAACAAGGCAGATCCGCAGCTGGATAAAGAAGTATAATGGTCATGAGGAGTTGAAAGTTTCCGGAACAGGAGGAACAAGCATCATGACCAAAGGCAGAAAAACGTCCTTCGATGAGAGGGTAGAGATCGTTCAGTACTGCATTGCCCATGACCATAATTATGCAGAGACGGCAGCAAAGTATCAGGTATCCTATCAACAGGCACGAAGCTATACGGTCAAATATGAGGCCGGCGGAATCGAAACTCTCAGGGACAGACGCGGCCGGACAAAGCCATTGGAGGAAATGACAGAGCTGGAAAAGCTTCGGGCTGAGAACCGGATCCTGCGGGCGGAAAAGGAACGGGCTGAAATGGAGGCATCATTCTTAAAAAAACTCGACGAGATAGAGAGGAGGCGGGGCTGAGCCTGGTCCGGCATGGATCGATCTATCAGGCGATCAAAGAGGAGCACAAAGAGAAGGGGTATCCGATCTGTGCGCTTTGTAATCTTGGGCATGTAAACAGAGCAGCGTACTACAAATGGCTGCGAAGAGGCCAGTCTGCTCATGAATCGGAAAACGAACGGATCGCTGATGAGATCGAAAAGATCCACAAGAAGTATCCGGATAAAGGGTACCGACGGATCCGCGATGATCTGTACAGATATCATGGTATCAAAGCGAATGACAAGCGGGTATTACGGATCTGCCGAATAAAAGGGATCAAATCCACGATCAAGTATTCCAACAACGGCTGCACCAGACAGGCAGAAAGCCCTCAGTACATAGCGGAAAACGTATTAAACAGAGATTTTACGGCAGAATTGCCGAATCAGAAATGGCTGACAGATGTCACGGAATTCAAGTATTACACAGGAGATGCAGCGCACAAAGTATATCTGAGTGCCATCCTCGATCTGTATGACCGGAGGATCGTAGCATATGTTATAGGGGACTCCAACAATAATTCTCTGGTGTTTGATACGTTTGATACCGCCATTGCACAGAACCCGGGAGCAAGGCCCTTGTGCCATAGCGACCGGGGATTCCAATACACCCACCGGGCTTTTCACGCGAAGCTTGAAGCGGCAGGGATGACCCAGAGCATGTCCAGGATAGCCAAATGCATTGACAACGGTCCAATGGAAGGATTCTGGGGCATTCTCAAGAGGGAGAGATACTATGGCAGGCGATTCAAAG
>SVDL01000170.1 GCA_015057835.1 Lachnospiraceae bacterium | reverse complement strand
CTTCCGGACGGAACGGTCATCCGAAGGATCGGCGTCATCGGTCACAACGCGGATGACCCGGGCGTTCTTGTCGGCAATTATCACGGGACGCCATCCCGCGGCGTGACGGTCGTGGAGGGACTGGAGGAGCGTCTCGGGGATAAAGTCAGGCTGTTTTACGCGAAAGGCTGCCATAAATTCCTCGACCGGGAAGAGCCGCTCGCGCAAAAAGACGACCGCATCGCGGAAGCGCTGACGGTTGCGGAGCACTCGGACCTTGTGATTGTGTGTGTCGGCCTCGACGAGACCCTTGAAGGTGAGGAAGGAGATACGGGGAATGCCTATGCCTCCGGAGATAAGGAGGATCTGCTGCTTCCGCTTTCGCAGAGAAGGCTGATGCAGGCTGTATTTTCCGTCGGAAAACCGGTAATCGTGCTCAATTTCACGGGCAGTGCCATCGATCTCACGAACTCTGACGAGCGCGCCGCGGCGGTTCTGCAGTGCTGGTACCCGGGCGGACGCGGCGGAGAGGCCATCGCGAAGATTTTGATGGGGGACGCGGCGCCTTCGGGGAAACTGCCGGTCACTTTTTATCGGAACGAGGACCCGCTGCCGGAATTTACGGACTACAGCATGAAGGGACGGACGTACCGCTATCTGGAAAATGAGCCGCTTTATCCCTTCGGATATGGTCTCACCTATGGGGCAGCAGAGGCGGAGGATCTGCAGGTCTTCAAAAAGGAGGAAGGTACCGCTGTCGCTAAGATCCGTGTGAAGAATGCGGGCAGCTGCCCGGTATCGGATGTACTGCAGGTATATGTGAAGGTAAAGGGCACGGAACTGGAGTGCAGAAATCCGAAACTGGCCGCATTTCAAAGAATTCATATGCTGCCGGGATCGGAAGAAACCGTGGAGATCGTTATACCGGAAAGGGCGTTTACGGTGATCAATGAAGACGGCATACGCATGCATGAAGGCAGCGGCGCCGAGATTTTCGCGGGATTTGGCCAGCCGGATGCGCGGACGGAGGAACTGACGGGACATGCCGCTTTGAGGGCGGACCTGCCGTAAAGTTACAGTTTGTTTATGGTGTGCAATGAGAATGCGGCTCTGTTTAACGGGAAGCTTCTCATTGCTTTTTTCTTGCGTGAATACGGAGGAGAGGGTATGATATCGGTATAATGCTGTGCGAAACGGCAGGAAATGCAGGCGGAACCGGTATGTCCGCCCAATAGGAGACAGGAGGAAATGCATGATGTTTATCAGGAGTAAAGACGGAAAACACCTGGCAGAAGTACACAGTGTGGATCTGGAAGGATCGGTGATCCTTGTGAACGGGTCGGTGTTTGCGGAATATGACAGCGAGATGGAGGCGCTCGGTGCGTTTGTGGCGCTCAACCAGGAATGCTCCGACTGCGAGGCATATTTTGATCTGGCAGGCGAAATCGCATCGGATTATGACGACGATGACGACTTTGATTATGATGACGACGAGGATAATGACGGTATGAATTTTATCTTCGGATAATTCGGTTCTGCTGAAAATAAAAATACAGCACCCCTATATCTTGCGCGAAAAACGACGCTGGACATAAGGGTGCTGCATTTTATATATGTATAAATCTGGGGGTCTTTTGATCTGCTGATTATGCCTTCGCGGCACAGGCAGCGGCTGATTTCCGGATCAGGGTATTGAATGCCTCTGCGTTCCAGGCAGCTCTTCCGACAAACAGCCCGTCTACGTTCGGAAGGACGATCAGGGATTCGGCATTGCCGGGATTTACCGATCCGCCGTAGAGGAGCGGAACCTCTGCGCCTGCATCCCCGAATAAAGAAACCATGGTTTCCCGCATCATCTTGTGCATATGTGCGGCATATTCCGGTGTGGCGGGCGTGCCGTTCACGCCGATTGACCAGACCGGTTCATAGGCGATCCAAACCTTGCCCAGTTGATCGGCTGTGACACCGTGGAGTCCGATCTTGATCTGGCTGCGAAGAACTTCTTCGCTGACGCCGAATTCCTTCTCCTGCTCTGTTTCACCGATGCAAAGAAGTGCGGTAAAACCGTGTGACAGGGCGGAGAGTACCTTGAGATTTTCCTCGTAATCGGTTTCTCTGAATGTGTGGCGCCTTTCGGAATGCCCGATCATGACCAGATCAAGACGGAGTTCCTTCAGCATAAGGGGGCTGATTTCTCCCGTGAACTGCCCCTGGTCTTCCCAGCCCATATTCTGGGCGCCGAGATGAACGAGATGTCTGCGTTCGATCTTAACGGCGTCCGGGAGGGACGTATAGGAGGGGATTACGAACAGCTCGATCTCCTCTCTTCCGAGATCTTCCGTGTAAGCGGTGAGATCGTTTAAAAATGAAACGGTATCCGCGATGTTCTTGTACATCTTCAGATTGGTGCCGAAATATAGTTTCTTACTCATCTTTCTGCCTTTCTTATGAAATATTATCTGGCGTTGTCGTAGTCGTTGATCGCGTCGACTTTCTTTCCGGATCTTTCATTATATTCATAGGCACAATTGAGATATGCTTCGACAAGCTCTTTCCCGAGCATATCGCCTGTGACCTGAGAGCCGAGAGTAATAATATTGCAGTCATTGCTGAGGCAGGCCCGCTTTGCGGAATAGACATTATTTACATTGGCGGCCCGGATCCCTTTTACCTTATTGGCGGCGAGCATGACGCCGATGCCGGTTCCGCAGAAAAGAATGCCCCTGTCGTAGTTTCCTTTTGCTACTTCTTCGCCGACTTTAATCGCGACGCGGGCATAGATGACATCTTCGCTTCCGAAATCCGTAACTTCATGTCCGAGTCCGCGGACATACTCCGCGATCATTTCCTTGTACGCCTGGGCATTGGGATCACAGCCAACTGCAATTTTCATACTACTTACCATCCTTTCTTATTATATCACTTTTTCGGTAAAGGCAGAGCCTGTCGGAAACATCGGCAGGTTGCGGTTTTCTTTCGAAATTATAATAACGATAATCATAATGATTGTCAATGCGCATCAAATGATAATAATTAGAAAACTAACGATGTTCTTACACGTGAGAACAAAAACGAAAGTGAATGAAAGTGAAAAAATATAGAAGTACAGCGCTATATACAACAATAGATAGCAAAGT
>SVDL01000169.1 GCA_015057835.1 Lachnospiraceae bacterium | reverse complement strand
TGTTTCTTCGCGATATCCTTCATCGCCGCCCAGGTCTCTTCCGACATCGGATGGTTGTCATTCGGATATTCTTCCGTGGTCCACCAGACAGTATCTTTGGAGTTCTCATCCATGACGATGTATTTGTCCTTGGGAGAACGTCCGGTGTAGATACCGGTCATGACGTTCACAGCATCCAGCTCCGTCAGCTGTCCTTTGTCGAAGCCGGTCAGTTCCGGTTTCATTTCCTCTTCGAACAGAAGTTCAAAAGACGGGTTGTAGATGATCTCTGTCGGTTCCATGATACCATACTTGCTCAGATCAATTGCTGCCATTTTCTAACCTCTCTTTATATATTGATTGGGTTACCTGTGCATCTTTAACGTTAAAATAATAACTTGTACCGGCAAAAGTGTCAATAGAAGGATCATGCAGATTCGTCATCTTTAACCTTTTTAAGCATACTGCCGGAAAAATAAAACTGCGCCGTTCCGCTCAGACTTTACCTCCTCTGTTGCGTCCTTTTTTCTTATAACGGAACTGCTGTGTCGGCTTGTAATGACTTCCGGAGGTACGCGGATTTCTCCGGACCCGTTTGATTCCTCCGTCCGTCGCGTCATCGAGGTTCGCCTTGAGTTCCACCATCTTATCGCGCAGTTCGGCTGCCATCTCAAAGTTCAGTTCCGCTGCTGCCGCGCGCATCTGCTTTTCTACTTTTTCGATCAGCTCCATGAGTTCGTCGACGCTCATGGATTCCGGATCCTTGCCGAGATTCTTCTCCGTCTCCGCCACATCCTTGGATATGGAAATGAGATCGCGCACCGCCTTCTGAATCGTCTGCGGGGTAATGCCGTGTTCCTCGTTATAGGCCTCCTGAATGGCACGGCGCCGGTCTGTCTCCCCTATTGCCCGCTTCATGGAATCCGTCATGACGTCCGCGTACATAATGACATGGCCTTCGCTGTTGCGGGAGGCGCGCCCGATCGTCTGGATCAGAGAGGTCTCCGATCGGAGAAAACCTTCTTTATCGGCGTCAATGATCGCGACGAGAGTGATCTCCGGGATGTCGAGTCCTTCTCGAAGAAGGTTGATACCCACAAGTACATCAAATACGTCCAGCCGCATGTCCCGGATAATCTCCGCCCTCTCCAGCGTATCGATATCGGAATGCAGATAGCGGACCCGGATATCGAGATCCTTCATGTAATCCGTGAGTTCTTCCGCCATGCGCTTCGTCAGCGTTGTCACCATCACTTTGCCGTTCTTTGCCGTTTCCTTCCGGATCTCGGCGATCAGATCGTCGATCTGGCCTTTTACCGGCCGGACTTCCACTTTCGGGTCCAGAAGTCCCGTAGGACGGATCACCTGCTCCGCCCGGAGCATCTCATGCTCCTGTTCGTATTTACCGGGCGTTGCGGACACGAAGAGGATCTTATCGATCCGCTGCTCAAATTCATGAAAAGCAAGCGGTCTGTTATCTTTTGCGGACGGAAGCCGGAATCCGTAGTCGACAAGCGTAGTCTTCCTGTTCTGGTCGCCGTTGTACATTGCTCCGATCTGGGGCACGGTCATGTGGGACTCGTCCACAATGATCAGAAAATCGTCTTTAAAATAATCGATCAGGGTATAAGGCGGCTGTCCCGCTTCTCTTCCCGTAAGATGTCTTGAGTAGTTCTCGATGCCGGAGCAGAAACCGGTCTCCCGCAGCATCTCGATGTCAAAATTGGTCCTCTCTTCGATCCGCTGCGCTTCAAGAAGCTTATCTTCACTTTTGAACACCCGGACACGCTCGGCAAGTTCTTCCTCGATCGCCGTGCAGGCTTCGCGGATCCGGTCCTGCGGAACAACATAGAAAGACGCCGGGTAGATCGCCGCGTAAGTCAGGTCCCTGCGGATTTCGCCCGTGAGAATGTCGATTTCCGTCACTCTCTCGATCTCATCGCCAAAAAACTCGATTCGAAGCGCGTATTCATTATTGTCCGCCGGGATCACTTCCAGCGTATCACCTTTCACGCGGAAAGTTCCTCTCTTGAAATCCATCTCATTCCGCTCATACTGCATGTCGATCAGCTCGCGGATCAGAACATCGCGGTCCTTTTCCATACCCGGACGCACTGACGTCATCATGTTCATGAAATCTTCCGGCGCGCCGATGCCGTAAATGCAGGATACCGAAGACACAATGACGACATCCCGCCTCTCCGCAAGAGATGACAGGGCAGACAGCCTGAGCTTATCGATCTCGTCATTGACGGAGGAATCCTTCGCGATATAGGTATCGGAGGAAGGGACATAGGCCTCCGGCTGGTAATAGTCGTAGTAGGAAACAAAATATTCGACCGCATTTTCCGGAAAGAATTCCTTGAATTCGGAGTAGAGCTGCGCGGCGAGCGTCTTGTTGTGCGCGATGACAAGGGTCGGGCAGTTCAGCTGCTCGATGATATTTGCCATCGTAAAAGTCTTGCCCGAGCCCGTCACCCCGAGCAGGGTCTCCGCCTGATTTCCTTCGCGGAAGCCCTGCACAAGGGAGTCGATCGCCTGCGGCTGGTCGCCGGTCGGGGCGTATTCGGAATGCAGTTTAAATCGGTTATCTTTACTCATCGGATTCTCCTCGGAATGTTTCGCAGAGTTCATCCCGGAATTTTTTCTCATGCCTGGCAAGAGGGATGCTTCTCCGGCAGATCAGCGTCATCTTCAGTTTTTCCAGCTTTCCGGCGCAGGAAAGCTTCTTCAGACCTTCCGTCCGTACACAGGCAAGATCACTTTCCACCGCACAACCGATAAATGTGGGATTGGCGGCGGTGAGCCTCGTAATTTCAGAGATCGCAAGGCTTGGCAGGATCACATAGGGCATGAGTCCCTTCGCCTGAAACATACGGCAGACCAGCCTTCCGGCAGCCGTATGCTCATCCGGCATGACCATCGGGTACTGTGCCATCTGATAAATACTCACACCCTGCCGGTCCGCAAGAGGATGTTTCCGGGAAACCAGGAAGCAGAGCGTCTCCTCCTTCAGCGTGATCACGTCGAATTGATTTTCCTGCGTCGGCTGATAAACCAGGCCGAAGCGCACTACCCCTCTCCGGACATCTTCCTCTACGTCCTCCGCTCTTCGCTGGACATAGGATATATTATAGGAATGGCGGTTATCAAGAAGAAACTGCTGCGTCTCA
>SVDL01000168.1 GCA_015057835.1 Lachnospiraceae bacterium | reverse complement strand
ATCTCGTCGGAAGGATCTCCAGCCAGTAGCCGTCCGGATCCTGGATAAAGTAAATGCCCATCGACGGATTCTCGAAGCAGATGCAGCCCATCTTCTCATGCAGCGCATGCGCGGCGTCGAAATCATCCGTACGGAAAGCCAGGTGGAACTCCTCCTCGCCGATATCGTACTTTTCCGGATGATCGCGGAGCCACGTCAGTTCCAGTTCAAAAGTGCTGTTTTCATTGCCGATATAGACAATGATGAACGAACCGTCCGCCGCCTCTTTGCGGCGTATCTCTGTAAGGCCGAGCGCCTCTTTATAAAAAGCAAGCGCCACGTCAAGATCCGCCACATTGTAGTTTTCATGGATCATCGTAAACTGCATGATGTTCCTCCTTTTTGTTTAGTCATTCTTCAGGTGATTCCGCGGCCGGTCTGTGCCGGCCGTTTAAGCAGACGATCAGATCTTCCACTCTTTCTCATGGACCGTATCCAGGATCCTGCCGGCAAATGCCTTCGCTTCCGGCAGCTCCCGGCACCGTTCAACGACACTTGTATCTTTCCAGTAATGCATCGGCAGGATATACCGCGCACTGCATTCGGACAGAAAATACCGAAGACCTTCCGCAAAGTTTCCCTCCAGGCGGTCGTCAAGGACTACGAAAGCCGCGTCGATCGGGATCCCGGCGAGCTTTCCGATCTCCTGTTTATAGACAGATTCCTGTTTTGCAAGCCACTCCTTAAGCTCGCCTTCCCAGTCCCAGAAGTTGAGGTCGCCGGCATGATAAAATGTGCCGCCGTTCGTGATCACAAGAAAGGCTACGCCAAGGTCTGTGGACCGGAGCGTCCGGACCGTGCCGAGTCCTTCGATCTCATACGTTTCATTCGCGTCAAGATACTGAACGTCGGCATTTTCCGGAATCTGCGGATCGCCCTTGATGTCGAACGACAGAAGATACCGCACATCCCTGCCGTCCTCCATGAAGGAGAAGATCTCCGGGTTAAAATGATCTTTGTGCGCGTGGCTTGCGAACACCCGGAGGGGCTTTTCCTTTACCTTTTCTTTGAGCGGTGCAAGATCGCCGCGAAAATAGTCGAAGAGCAGCAGCCTTTCTTCCATTTCAATCCAGAAGCCGCTGTGTCCGAGGTAATGAATGACCATGCTCACCCCTCCCCGAGAACGATGAATTCGTCGTCCTCCGTAAGTTCCACCGTCTTCATAAGCGGCAGATCGAACGTGCTTTTCTTTTCCGCATCCACGATCCCGAGCAGGACGTATCCCTGCGCAAGGAGCGCACACCGAAGATCCCGCACCGTATACGTTCCGGCAAGGCCCATGCCGGCGGTGTTCTTCAGGTAGAGCTCGTTGCCCGTATTCGACAGAAGCTCCCGGAAGACCCCGACCAGCTCCGGCCGTTCCGAGACCTGCGCAAGGCAGAGGGAGGACATGTTGGAAGCGACGACGAAATCGGTGTGATCGGCGCCCGATACCAGTTTTTCATTGTATTCCTTGCACATTTCCGCGGTGATGTTGAACGTAAGGCCATAGCGTTCCCGAAGGTCGCGGAGATTCAGGATCAGGAAGATCGTATCCATATCCGCCTCTTCGTCCTCCTTATCGTCATCGCTCATGATCACGATATGGTCCGCCATGCGGGCAAGTTCAAGAAGATGTTCCTCCGAACGGGGATCCCCTTCCACATAGGATAGCGTAAGAGCACGGGACTGCGCCGCGCGGCCAAGCTCTGCGCGTTCCTCCTCCGTCTTGTCGTCCGCCGTAAGATAGGCTTTTTCAACGTTTTCCGGCAGTTCGCGGATGACCGTCGCAAGCGTCCCGTTGTGGCCGATGATCACGACGTCCGTCTTTTCCTCCCCGTGCGCCTCCGCCGCGGCGGCACTGCTTTTGTTCACGTCCGCATAAGAAGGTCCTTCCGTGATCTTTGCGGACTCCTTATCCTCCGCGAAGACCAGGATCCGATCTCCCGCCTCCGTAAGGCGCCCCGCCGGCGGGTTCGTGACCGTGCCGCATTCCGTAAAGATCCCGACCGGCACGCCGCCGTCCATCCGGGCCGTAAGGTCGCCGAAGGTAAGCCCCTCCGCCCCCGCGGGATCGACCACATGCAGTTCCGCGCCTTCGAAGTTGAAGACCTCCCGGAATGTTTCGGAAAGACCGGTCTCCGCGCAGGAATGCGCGATCATTTTCGCGAGGGTCTCATTGGTCTCGAGCGCCGTGATATGGTGCTTTGACGCAAGCGTCTGCGGGATACGGTGTTCCTTCCGGGAAATGATCGCGTTGACGGGAACATTTCCCGCGCCCTTTTCCGTAAGAAGCGACGTGAGCGCGAGGATCGCCTTGACGGTCCGGGCATCGTCCGCCGGGGAAATGATCACCGCGCGGCTCGTTTCGATGGAACACTTCTCGAGTGACGCCGGGTCGGTGATATCGGCGGAACGGCAGATGAGCCGGACGTTTTTCGGAACTTCGACGCCGCTTCCGATCTCCTGTTCCATTTCGTCGCGCGCCATGTCTTCCGCGACCACGATGCAGGCCGGACGGCTTCCGGCGGCCAGGATCAGTTCCCGAAGCAGCGTAAATTCGCCGGGACAGAAGCCGAGCACGACCGTATGCCCCTCTTCGAGCACGCGCGAATTGCCCTGCTTGAGTTCGATGATCTTTTCTTCGATCGCGCTTGTGATGATACCGATGAGGACGCTCGTAAACAGCACGCCCGCGATCGCGGACACCGACATGAGAAGGATATACCCGACGTTTCCGTCTTCATCCCATTCCGGCATCCAGGCATTAAGGAGGGTCACGATGCTCTCCCAGAAGACCTGCCCGTCTTCGCGGCCGTCCTTGAGGTTGAAGAGAATGATGAGGAGGGCGACGCTCACCGCCAGGATGACCGACGCGATGATGAGCACGCGGATGAGTCCGAGCGAGCTTTTCGAAAGATGCCCGTCGAACCAGTACTGAAAACGCTCTTTCAGGGAGTATTTCTTCTTATCTTTCATGGAGGCGCCTCCTGGGACCGCGTGCTGCTCTTAAGGAAATTATAGAAAAAGGCGGCTGCTGTTTCAATCTGCAAATTACATTTGCAGCGGCTTGCTTTTCCCGGAACGGATGGTATGCTCAAATGGCAGGGACTATGTCTGCCGGATATTCCGGAAAGACGTCCTTC
>SVDL01000167.1 GCA_015057835.1 Lachnospiraceae bacterium | reverse complement strand
TCAACTGGGTCGACAACATCCGCGACTGGTGCATCAGCCGCCAGCTTTGGTGGGGCCACAGGATCCCCGCATATTACTGTGATGACTGCGGTGAGGTGACGGTCTCCAAAGAAGAGCCGAAGACCTGCCCGCACTGCGGCGGAACGCATTTCAAACAGGATCCGGACACTCTCGACACCTGGTTCTCTTCGGCGCTCTGGCCCTTCTCGACGCTCGGATGGCCAAAGGAGACGGAAGATCTCAAATATTTCTATCCGACGGATGTTCTTGTAACGGGATACGACATCATTTTCTTCTGGGTCATCCGGATGATCTTCTCCGGATGCGAGCAGATGAATGAGATTCCCTTTAAGACCGTTCTTTTCCACGGCCTTGTCCGTGATTCGCAGGGACGGAAAATGAGCAAATCCCTCGGCAACGGCATCGACCCGCTGGAAGTTATCGACAAATACGGCGCGGACGCGCTGCGGCTCACGCTGGTGACCGGCAACGCGCCGGGCAACGACATGCGCTTCTACTGGGAGCAGGTCGAGGCGAGCCGCAATTTCGCTAATAAGATCTGGAACGCGAGCCGGTTCATTATGATGAATCTGCCGGAACGCGAGATCGCGCAGCCTGCCTTTGAAGATCTGGCCATCGCTGACCGATGGATCCTCTCGGCTGCCAATACGCTGGCCAAAGAGGTTCAGGAGAATATGGAGCGGTATGAGCTCGGCATCGCCGTCTCCAAGGTCCACGATTTCCTGTGGGATGAATTCTGCGACTGGTACATCGAGATCGCGAAGCTCCGCCTGGTCCGGAAGGAAGAGGATCCGAAGAGTGCGGACGCGGCTCTGTGGACGCTGAAGGAAGTGCTCGGCGAGGCGATGAAGCTGCTTCATCCGTTCATGCCGTTTGTCACGGAGGAGATCTACTGCACGCTCCGTCCGGAAGAAGATACCGTCATGACGGCGAAATGGCCGGAATATACGCCGGAGAGGGAATTCCCGAAGGATGAGGAGATGATCGGTCTCTACAAGGAACTGGTCAAAGGGACCCGCGCGATCCGGGCGGAAATGAATGTACCGCACGGCACGAAGACCGAGATGTTCCTCGTCGGCGCGGACGCGGCGGCTGTGAAAGAGCTCAAAGAACTGAAGGCGTCGCTTGTGGACATGGAGAAGATGCTTTTTGCCACGGAAGTCGTCATTCAGGACAGCAAAGAAGGCATTTCCGAGGACGCGGTCTCCATTGTAGGATCGAAGATGACTGCCTACATTCCGCTGGAGGAGCTTGTGGACCGCGAAAAAGAGATCGCGCGTCTTCAGGCGGAGCAGAAGAAGATCATCTCCGAGATCAAACGCGCGGAAGGGATGCTCGCCAATCCGAACTTTGTCGGAAAGGCACCGGAAAAGAAAGTGGCGGAAGAACGCGCGAAGCTCGAAAAATACAACACCATGAAGGAACAGATCGACGCGCAGCTCGCGTCCTACGGAGCGTAAAAAATGAGCGCATATACGGAAGCAGTCGATTATATCAACAATATAGTGAAATTCACTGCGAAAAATGACCTGGAGCACACCCGCGAGTGTCTTGCGAAACTCGGCAGTCCGGAAAAGGCATTTGACGTCATTCACGTGGCAGGCACCAACGGAAAAGGCAGCACCTGCGCATTTATGGCGTCTGCCCTGACGCTCAGCGGCGTCAAGACAGGCCTGTTTACGTCGCCGCATCTGATCACGATGAACGAGCGTTTCCGCGTAGACGGAGAGATGGTGAGCGATGAGGCCTTTCTCCGGGCTTTTGAGGCGGTAAAAACTGTTTCGGAAGAAATGGTCGCGGAGGGAAAGACGCATCCGACCTACTTTGAGTTCATTTTCCTCATGGGAATGCTGCTCTTCAAAGAAGCAGGGACGGATGTGGTCGTGCTGGAGACCGGTCTCGGAGGCAGACTTGATGCGACCAACGTGATCCCGGATCCGCTGGTCTCCGTGATCGTCTCCATCGGATTTGATCACATGAAATATCTCGGCGATACCATCGCGGCGATCGCCGGTGAGAAAGCGGGAATCATTAAGAGCGGCGTACCGGTGGTCGCGGACGACACATCGGAGGAAGCGCTGGCAGTGATCCGGGCGAAAGCGGAGGAGAAAGGCGTACCGCTGAAGATCCTCGCGGATGCCGGCAGCAGGATCGTAAAAGCCGGCGCGGACGGCATTGATTTCACGACGCAGATACCGTCCTTCCGCGGACTTGTGTTCCATCTTCCGTTCGCGGCACAGTATCAGGTAAGAAACGCTTCTCTCGCGCTGCTCGCCCTGGACGCGGTCCGGGACCGCTATCCGGTGGACGCCCGCACGGCAGTGGAAGGACTCCGCCGGGCGAGGTGGGACGGCCGCATGCAGTGCATCGGAGAGAAAACATATGTGGACGGTGCGCATAACGCCCACGGTGTAGCGGCGTTCCTTTCGGCGGCAAAACTCATCGCAGGCGAGGAGGAGATCACCCTCGTTTTCGGAGCGATGGCGGACAAAGATTACCGGCCGATGACACAGGAGATCGTTGACGCGCTGCATCCGGTGAAGGTCTACACGACCAAGGCCGACGAATGGCGCGGCGCGGAGGCGGAAATGCTGGCGCAGCTTTACCGGGATGCGGGAGCGGAAACGGTGGAAGCGGTCGATGTTCCGGAAGAGGCTTGGAAGAAGGCCGTCCGGGAACACACCCGGGGATATCTGTTCGGCGTCGGCAGTCTTTATTTAATAGGAAGGATTCTGAAGATCCATGATCAATTATGAAGAAGAGATCCGTAAGTTCAAGCCCAGTCTTGATGTGGATGAGGCAGAAGGCGCGATCTACAACCGGGATCTCACGGATGTGATCGACATCCTACGGGATATGTTGAAAGAGACCAGCGGGAAATAAAAGATGAAATGTGTGAGCTGCGGCGCCCAGCTGACGGATTCCGTGTACTGCCCGATCTGCGGATGCGATAACTCCGTGCAGAAACAGGCGATCGTTCTTTCCGGCCTCTACTATAATCAGGGACTGGAAAAAGCGCAGATCCGGGATCTATCCGGCGCGATCGAACAGCTGAAGCGCTCGCTGAAATTTAATAAACTGAATATACAGGCGAGAAACCTTCTGGGTCTCGTCTATTTTGAGACGGGAGAAGTCGTATCGGCTCTCTCGGAATGGGTCATCAGC
>SVDL01000006.1 GCA_015057835.1 Lachnospiraceae bacterium | reverse complement strand
TCGAAATAACAATTTTATCTTGCGCTTTTCTAATATCTGTTATTAAAGCATCAACAGCTAACTCTATCTGATTATAATTAATAATATTTCTTGTAGAAGGCAACTGTTGAATAAAACGGTTAAGGTTTTTATCTTTTGCTGAAACCACATTTCCTTCAGTGAAAAGATACTGCAACAGACGATAAAAAATATGGTCGGTTCCTCTGAGTTTATTTTCCCAAAAAGTACTGTTTGCAACTGCTATCAGCTTTCCCCTAGCCCGTGTCACGGCAACATTAACCAGTCTGGAAACGGAACCCATCTGCTTTCCCATAAGCCACCCAACTTTTGCAGATGGATAACTTTCAACAGCATCAAAAATTATCAGATTTCTCTCTGATCCTTGAAATTGATGTACAGTAGAGCAAGATATTTCAGTTATTCCATTTTTTCTGTAATCCTGAATCATAGCACGGATCAGTCGCGTCTGCGCTGCATAGGGAGTAATTATGCCGACATTCTTTTCTCCATCTATCTCCGCTTGAAGAGCACTAGAAAAAGAGATAACTGCACTTATAATATTGAACCGTGAATTATCACTATTCTTCATTGCAGCACAATACGTCCCTGACAAGTTAATAAGATTAATAGCATTGCCTGCAAAGGGCTCTTTCTGTACTATACTATCTTTATTCGACCATACACTCTTATGATCCAGTAGCAGATTATTGTAAATATATTTATTTGAAAATGCAGAAATCAATGGATGCATTCTGCGCTGTTCATTTAGCATTACCAACCACGGATGTGCACATACTTTCATTCCATCGTTGATATGAAGGTATGAAAAAATATCTGTTTCGAGTACAGATTTCGCCTCCGATTGAACGATTGGTGCTAATTGTCTGAAATCGCCAACTAAAACCAGTTTTTCTTTCGCATAAGATGCTGCACAGAAAATCTGAGGGACGTAAGCCATACTAGCTTCGTCAAACATGACAATATCGTATTTTTTATCTTCAAAGAGTGGATCAACGGTCACTTTTGAAATTGTCGTTGCGACCAGTTTAGCCCTCGCAGCATATTGCCGCTCTTCTATCCGAATTTCCGCTCTTAGCTTTTTTAACTCGCTTTCTACCTGCTCTCCTTTATATGTGTTATACTCTCCATTTTTCTTTAGCTTTTCCCTAAGCTGGCAGAATTGATCCATCCTACGTTGCAAATCAGATCTTCGGCTCAGAGCATAGCTATATGCTACAGCATTGGAATCATTTTTTAATTGTTCATCTCTTACATATCCATACCGTAGCACTTTCCCTTCTGCAAGATAGTTTCCCAAACCGATTTCTCTCAATACTGCTGCAGTCTGTTTTACGACACCATCTACAGATACATTACTATGAGAAACAATCAGAATGGATTTTCCATTCTGAAGTTCATCTTTTGCAATTTGTGCCATGGTATAGGTCTTTCCTGTGCCAGGAGGCCCCCATATCACAGTAATATCATTATTTTTTTCTGCGTTTAGAGCCGCCAATTGCCCCTTAGGAATCGATGACAGCGGAGCATTTATCGCTAGTGTTGGGCCCTCATTAATTAGCTTCATCACTAATTGGCTACTTGGCTGAATATTATCTAGTTTCTCGACTAACGCTTCGAGTAGTTTCCAAGGCTCAACGCCAAGCATTGCCTGCCCAATATTA
The DNA here is from genome assembly GCA_015057835.1 of Lachnospiraceae bacterium. Taxonomy (GTDB): domain Bacteria; phylum Bacillota; class Clostridia; order Lachnospirales; family Lachnospiraceae; genus Chordicoccus. The sequence continues at coordinate 56,256 of SVDL01000006.1, read as the reverse complement.
ATGCCAAAGTTTTTATCAATAATTACAATAATCTCAAATCCGTCACAGACGAGCACATTCCCTGTCGACACATTTGATCCCACATAAAGGGTAATAGGCGCATCGTCTGTAAGATTCAGCTCCGCTTCCATTTCGAAACTGTACGTACATAAATCATCTTTTTGATTAATAAGCCTACCATTAGTCAATCGATACTTGCGGCCACCTTCATTCTTAAGAAAATACTTTTCGCGAAGCAATGCCTTTTTATATTTCTCAATCGAAGGTACCTGAACAGTTAAAGTAGTCTTTTCTTCTCTGCTTTTGAAAGACTCACTAAGAAGAGTATTATCTACTTTGACTACCTGGTTTTCTCTCTGTTTTGATTGATACAGACTATCTTCTAATCGTCTCTGCTCCTCATTATCTAGTCTGCTTTCCATAACATAATTCAGCTCATAACCGGTATTCGTTCTAAACGCATAGTCTATTTCATATTTATGCTGATTACTTGTCAGAAAAGTAAGGTTTAATTTTGAATCCGCACGAAGAAAGTTCTTCTTTTCGATCGGGATGTGTAATGCATAGTTTTTATTCAGAATATCTTTTTGTTTACACTTATCCAAATAATATTCATTGTATTTTCGATGAAGTTTATCCGAAAAAAATACTTCATTTAATGAAATGTCTACTTTGATTCCTGGTTTTGACTGTATTTGAAAAACAAGATAAATGAAACCATCCATTACCGTTATTTGTGGTAATGTAACTTTAAAGGGACAATTATTAAAATTCTTTTCTTTTTTCCCTTCGGACATCTGTATCATTTCTTGATTATTGTTTTTTTCTGTCATAGTTTTCTGAGCTATAGATCGAAAAGAACTACATAGAAATTCAAATTATTATGAATGGAGAGAATACCAAGCAGGTCTTTTTTTACTAGCTCTTCCACCTTTTTCTGTAAATGCAAATGACATTCCTAATGCTTTACACCGTTCAATTAGAGGCTTTCCCTCTTCTTCTCCTATAATAATCCAGAGACTCCCGCCACTCGCCCTTTTGTCCACGTATTCAAATCCAGATTTTATATTATCTTTCCATTGAAATAAATTTGCCTTGTCGGTTTTATTGAGAGATACAGAATAATCTATTGCGGCATCTCGCATCATAGTTTGAAGGCACACATTTATAATATCGGCAACATCATGTGAAGAAAGGTTTTGTTTCTTTAGACCGGGAATATGATCTCTATCAACCGTGAATTCAAAAAAGCCAAGGTTTTGAAGCGCATTAGGCGAATATACATCCACCATTTCATTTAAGGGGACGGAAACCATTGTACCCTTTGTCTACGCTTACACTCCCAAAATTTAGAGATATAGATCCCCGTAAGGGGACGGAAACTTAGATGATGACGGAACAACATTAAACTATATATTTAGAGATATAGATCCCCGTAAGGGGACGGAAACGCCCTGCCAGTCGTCCATTTGTGTCACCCAGTTGTATTTAGAGATATAGATCCCCGTAAGGGGACGGAAACCTCAAACGGTCTGTTGTTCATCATTGTATTTTTTCATTTAGAGATATAGATCCCCGTAAGGGGACGGAAACACTGTGCCGCTTTGCGGTCGGAGAGGGTTGCAGTGATTTAGAGATATAGATCCCCGTAAGGGGACGGAAACCCTCTGATGATTACTGTATAAGCCTGCTTTTCGATTTAGAGATATAGATCCCCGTAAGGGGACGGAAACACCGACGGAATAACCATTGATAACGACTTCGTTATTTAGAGATATAGATCCCCGTAAGGGGACGGAAACAGCCTTGCGCGCGTCATCGCGTGACAGCTTGAAAATTTAGAGATATAGATCCCCGTAAGGGGACGGAAACACATAAATAACACCATTGTGTTTTGTGTAACATTTAGAGATATAGATCCCCCGTAAGGGGACGGGAACGTTTTCAGGATTATAGAGATATTTAGCTCCCACCTGAGGGCATATAAATTAACATTTGTTGATAATCATGAGAGCAGATTTTTGATTATAGACCAAGGAAAGTTCTCCTATGTAATAATGAAAGGAGAAGGAATTTATCATGAGTTATTTATATGTAAACGAACAGGGATCCGTTATTGGAATTCATGGAAACCGTGTAGAAATAAAACACAAAGACGAAATGATTCGTAGTATACCGTTAGAAACATTGGAAACTATTCAAGTATTTGGAAATGTATCAATCCAGATGAGGATAGTATAAGAGTTTATCGGATGGTTGGTTCCGGTGAAGTAACATTGTTTGGAACAAATGTTGAACCGAAGGCAGAGGATGTCATTATTATCTGAAAGGAAAAGCTGAAGATGGGAAAAACTATATTATTTTCCCCTGTTGGGGGAACAGATCCTATAGCAGAAAAAAATATGCAGGACGGATCTCTTTTACATATTTGCAGAGTGTACAAACCCGATACAGTCATCCTCTATATGTCTGCAGAAATACTGGAGAAGCACCGTAAAGACAACCGATATATAGAATGTCTGGAGAGACTGGCGGCAAAGCAGGAAAGAAAAGTAACATACCAGATTATTGAAAAGCCAGACCTTCAGTATGTTCAGAAATATGATTATTTTTACACGGAATATCGAGATATCCTTTTTGATATCACCGACAATATGACTGCAGAAGATACACTTCTTCTAAATGTTTCTTCCGGAACACCGGCTATGAAAAGCAGTCTTATCGTTCTAAACACTATCGGTGAATTTCCGGCAAAAATGATACAGGTTTACACCCCGGAAGAAAAGATGAATGAGCATGAGCATTCCAGAAATTATGCTCTTGATGAACTGTGGGAACTGAATGAGGACAATAAGCCGGGTTTTATTAATCGTTGTACGGAAGTAAGCTGCCCAACATTAAGTGATTTAATGAAATACGAAATCATTAAAAAACATGTTGGTGTTTATGATTATCGTGCGGCAAGAGGGGTTGCAGAGACCCTTCTGGCTTCCACAAAGAAGGAAATATGTGATTATCTTGAAATGGCAGAAAAAAGACTGCTTTTGGTGAATAATCCAATTAAAGGGTTCCGAGGGGCAGGTATGAGATTTGACTATCCAGTACGTCAAAAAGAATACGCTCCCTTTTTCGAATATGCGTTGATGGTAGATATAAAATATAGAAGAGGGGAGTACGGCGATTTTATAAGATGCATTACGCCCCTGCTTGTAAATCTTTTCGATCAGATTATTCAGAAACAATTTGGTCTTAAAGTGAAGGACTTTTGTGAATATAAGAGAGGTGGACTATGCTGGAGCAGAAGAAAGCTCCAAAATACACCGTTGGAAAATGTTCTTCAAAAACGATTTTCATACGACTTCAAATATGGATATCTTAGTTCGGAAGCTCTTCTTTCAATCATAGAGGAAATGTCAGAAAATATTGATTTGTCAGAACTGGCAGAAGCATTGAGGAGCATAGAAATTAGCATTCGAAATTTGGCGGCGCATGAGGTAATTGCCATAACGGAAAAGAAAATCAAGGAGGAAACAGGATATGCAGCGGACGAGATCGTCCAATTTATAAAAAAAGGATTCACTTATACTTTTGTAAACGCAACAGCGGAGCAATGGAGATCTTATGATGATATGAATTCTATATTATTAGATTTTATGACAGAAGCGAGTGTACGAAACACACGACTTTCTGCCGATGAACAATGAATGCTGTGTTTCGGAAATAGCTATAAATAAAGACACTGTAGAAGATATACCCGCCAATAAATTTAGCTTTCATAAATTCACAAATTCATCAGATTTATCTGCAACAATACCCCTATAGTAAAAAATTCTACGAAGGGAGTAACAAACATGAGTCTGATCGGCAATATCCTCTGGCTCTTCCTGGGCGGAATCGCCAGCGGTCTGATGTGGTTGGTTTCCGGGTTTTTATGGTGTATTACGATTGTTGGGATTCCGTATGGAAGGCAGTGTTTTAAATTTGCTGCATTATCTTTCTGCCCGTTTGGGAAAGAAGTAGTATATGGCGGAGGAGCAGTTTCCTTCCTCGCCAATCTTATATGGATCCTATTTTTTGGAATAGAAATGGCACTTGCCAATGCGATCATGGGGCTTCTGCTTTGCATGACGGTCATCGGTATTCCATTTGGCACGCAGTTCTTTAAGATCGCAAAGCTGGCGTTGATTCCGTTTGGCGCACGGGTAAGATAAAATTGTACTATTTTCGGATTTTATTTTTCCAAGTCGCCTTCCAGGCGACTTGTTTTCATTTACCGCCTGTTATACTGGCTTCACAGCAAGAGATAAAGACTATAACGCTAGTGCAGCAAAGGAGGGCAATATGAAAAAAGAGAATAGAAAACCCGAAAATATTAACATTTGGAAAGATGGTATCATTGGCGTTTTAATCGGCGATGCGCTGGGCTGCCCGGTGCAGTTCCGAAGCCGGAAAGAGATTGCCGCCCGTCCGGTCACGACAATGATTGGCCACGGGACCTATGATATGCCGGTCGGCACATGGACGGATGACGGAAGCATGACGATGGCGACATTTGCCAGTATTCTGGACAATAATGGAATCAACGCGGCGGATGTTATGGACCGTTTTGTGCTGTGGTTGACGAAGGGGGAATATACTCCGTTCGGGGAGGCATTTGACAACGGCAGGGGAACTACGGAAGCCATTTTCCGGTATCTGAAAGACAGGGATATTGAGACCTGCGGCGGCCGGGAGGTATATGATAACGGAAACGGTTCCCTTATGCGCATCATGCCGGTCTGCCTGTACTGCTATGAACAGCAGAAAGCAGGCAGGATGACCGATGAGGAAGCCATTTCTGCGATTCATCAGATTTCCGGACTCACGCACAATCACATGAGAGCGAAGGCAGCCTGCGGTTTATATTACTTTATGGTCCGGGCGATTCTCCGGGGAAAGCAGGCAGGAGACATTGCAGATGGGAAATCTCTGACTGAACTGCTTCAAAAGGGAATCGATGAGGGATTTGCATTCTATAAGCAGGAACGGCAATCCGAAATTGCGCTCTCCCACTACGGCAGGCTTCGTGACCTGCATGATTTTCGGAATCAGCCGTCTTCTGCAATCCGCAGCAGTGGATATGTGGTCGATACAATAGAAGCCGCTGTCTGGTGCCTGACCGGTACGGATTCTTTCCGGGATGCGCTTCTGACAGCCGTCAATCTCGGAGACGACACCGATACCGTCGGTGCTGTCTGCGGAGGGCTTGCCGGGCTCTTCTATGGATATGAGAATATTCCGGAGGAATGGCTTGCTGTGCTCCGGAAACGGGATTGGATTGAAAGCCTGTGTGCTAAAGAGCTTGGTTAAGGCTCCTCATATAAGGAAGGCCTGCGGAGCGCAGGATAATAACGATACCGCATTTCGGTCCGGCCGGTGCGGTATTTTTCTATCATTTCCCGGCTGACGGATACGGATACGAGTTCTTCGGGCAGGAGGTCCCGGAGGGGCAGTTCTTCTCCGTCAGGTCCCGCTGCGAAGAAGCCGCCGCCATTTGCCGCGGTTTTCAGGTTGCAGCAGGCCATGTAGACGCGGTTGTCGTAGCCTCTGGCGGGGATGTATTTTCTCCAGATGCGGTCTCGTCCGGAGGCTTCACCCGGGACGGCGTAGGGGGCAAATATCACTTCGGCCCCGCGGAGCGACAGGGTCTGCGCGATTTCCGGAAAATGATTTTCCACACAGAGGGAAATGCCGGCGCAAATGCCGCAGCTGAGTTCGAACACCGGAAGCGCGTTACCGGCGGCAAATACCGTCTGTTCTTTCTGTCCCAGATGGGTCTTGCGGTAAATGTCGGAGGTGCCGTCCGCGCGGTAAATGCCGTGGGAGATGTAGTATGTTCCGTCGGCGGCATTTTCAAGAAAACCGGCGAGGATGTCGATGTGGTATCGGGCAGCCAGACTGCTGATCGGGGCGGTTTCATTTGCCCGGACAGCTCGCGCAAGGCTCGCCTGGTCTGTCCCGTAACCTGTGAGATAGGCTTCGGGCGTGCAAAGGACCTGTATGCCCTGCTCGGAGGCGAGACGGGCATACTGTTCTATGGTTCGGATTCCATCTTCGAGGCTGGCGAGGGGATATGCGGACAGCAGGGCGATTTGTTTTTCACTCATATTTTCAGCTCGTATTCGTATTCGCGGCGTTCTTCGTCGGAACCTTTATTATGGCGGCCGCCGTATTCCGCGATGCGGGTCATGCCGAGTTTTTCCATGAAACGGAAGGAGGCGGTATTTTCCGTATCACAGTGCGCGATGAAGCGATGGATGTGCAGTTCGTCCGCCGCGAAGCGGAGCACCGCCTGCACGGCTTCAAACGCGATCCCGTGACCCCAATAGGCCTTGTTTGTGATCCAGCCCAGTTCCGCCGTTTCTCTGGTCTCATCGGGATAGAGGCTGATGGCAGCGGCGTGGCGGCCTTCCCACAGCACGGCGAATTCGTAGTAGGCGCAGGCGTTCAGGTCCTGCGCTTTTTCTGCTTTTTCCCACTCTTTCGCGACCCTCGTCAGGAACCGGAGGGTGTCCTCTTTCTTTTCGCTGGGGAGGTCCCGCATGTATTTCGCATTTTCCGGGTCGCCGGCGTACTGGTGCACGGTCTCGAGGTAGGCGGGACCGAGAGGTTTTAAGGTGAGGCGGGGGGTTTTGATCTCTATTTCCATGCTGTAAGTTTTCCTTCGTGAGTAGTTGAGGGAGCCAGGGGGACGATTCCCCTTGGCTCCCTCTTTGGTTCAGATCAGTCCTGCCTCTTTCATGGCGGAGCGGATCTTCTCAAGGACCGGGCCTTCTTCGGTGAGAAGGTTCGGGCGATAAGGCGCTCCCGCCGGGAGACCGCGCATGGCGGCCATGTCTTTTGCGGCGACCGGGAAGGACGCGGCATCCATGGAGAGACGGACCGGGTTCAGCTTGAACTGGGCCTCCAGGGAGCCTTTCAGGTCGCCGGCGACGAATTTGTTGTAGACGTCACAGATGAGTTCCGGCATGAAATTGCCGGCTGTGCAGACACCGCCGACTGCTCCTACGCAGAGGCTCGCGTAGAGGAGGGTGTCTTTTCCGCCGAAAACTTTGAAATTGACGTCTCTGTTCCGGCGTACGCATTCCTCCGTGAGGGTGATGTCACCGGAAGTGTCTTTCATACCGACGATATTCGGCACTTCGTGGGCGAGCTTTTCGATCATGTCGGCGGTAATGCCGTAGCCGACGCGGCCCGGATTATTGTAAATGAGCACCGGTGTCTCCGGCACCGCTTCCGCGATGGTCTTGAAGTGCAGGAAGAGCTCCTTTGCCGTAGGCTTCAGGAACATCGGCTGCAGGACGGAGATGCAGTCCGCGCCGTTTTTGACTGCCATCTGCGCGAGGCGGACGCCTTTTTTCGTGTTGATCGCGCCGATGCCGAAGTAGACCGGCACGCGGCCGGCGGCCTGGTCGACCATGATCTTAAGGCCGCGCTCCATTTCGTCTTCTTCGACCTGATAGAATTCGCCGTTGGAGCCGAACGCGAGGATTCCCGCGAGGCCGCCGTTGATGACGTAGTCGACCATGGTCCGCATGGCGGTTTCGTCTATTTTTTCATTTTCGTCGATCGGGGTGATGATCGGGACGATGACGCCTTTGATAAAATCTGTATTCATTTTATTTACCTCACCATGCACGGACGCTTCGGGTCGAATTTCCATCCCGGGATCAGGTACTGCATGCCGATGGAGTCGTCGCGGGCGCCGAGGCAATTTTCCATGTAGAGCTTATTGGCCTTCATGATCTGCTCGCGGTCGACTTCGATGCCGAGACCCGGCGCTTTCGGCAGGTCAATGCAGCCGTCCACGATCTGCAGCGGCTCTTTCGTGAGTCTCTCGCGGCCTTCCTGCCAGATCCAGTGGGTGTCAATGCCGTTGAGTCTGCCCGGGACCGCTGCCGCGCACTGCACGACCATCGCAAGGGAAATGTCAAAGTGGTTGTTCGAATGGCAGCCCCACATCAGGCCGAAATCGTTGCAGAGCTGGCCGACGCGGACGGAGCCGTTCATGGTCCAGAAATGCGGATCCGCGAGCGGGATATCCACGCTCTTGAGCGCGATGCAGTGGCACATCTGTCTCCAGTCGGTGTCGATCATATTGGTCGCGGTGGGCATGCCCGACAGCTGCCGGAATTCCGCCATGATCTCACGGCCCGAGAACACGCCTTCTGCGCCCACCGGGTCCTCGCAGTACGCCAGGATTTTCTTAAATTCCGGCGCGAGCTCCAGCGCTTTCTCAAGGCTCCACGCGCCGTTCGGATCAAGATCGACGCGGGCATTCGGAAATGCCTCCTTGATCGCGCGCACCGCCTCGAGCTCCTGCTCCGGCTCGAGCACGCCGCCCTTCAGCTTGAAGTCTTCAAATCCGTACTTCTCATATGTCGCCTTCGCGAGCTTTACAATCGCTTCCGGGGTCATCGCCTCCTCGTGGCGCAGGCGGTACCAGTCGCATTCCGCGTCCGGCTCTTCTTCGTAGGGCAGATCCGTCTTTTTCCGGTCTCCGACATAGAAGAGGTAGGAAAGGAACTGCACCCGCTCTCTCTGGATGCCGTCTCCCATCAGGGCTGCGGCGGGAACGCCCAGGTATTTGCCAAGGAGGTCCAGAAGCGGCGCTTCCACGGCCGTCACCGCGTGCACGCCGGTGCGCAGATCGAAGGTCTGTGCGCCGCGGACGTCGTCTTTGATATTTTCGCTCATCCAGGCGCGGATCTTATTCAGAGTCTGCTTATAGTTGCCGATCTCGGAGCCGACCACGATGTGCTCGATGTCCTCGATCGCTTTCGTGATCTTCTGGCCGCCCGGGACTTCCCCGATGCCTTCCGCGCCGGTCTCATCGGTCAGGATGACGACATTTCTCGTAAAGTACGGCGCGTGCGCTCCGGACAGGTTCAGTTCCATGCAATCGTGCCCGGCGACCGGGTAAACTTCCATTTTCACTACTTTCGGACTGCTCATGATTTTCTCCTTTGGCTCATCTGTAATTTGCCTCTATTCCGTATTTTTTCATATGTCTCCACAGCGTGGTGGTGCTGATGCCCAGCGCGGCGGCGACCTTTTCGCGGCTGCCGTTGTAGCGCACCAGCATTTCCCGGATCTTTCTACCCTCCGGGGAGTCGTAGACCACGATTTTTTCGCTGCCTCCGATGATTTCCGTCTCGGGATACATCTCATCGTAGAGCTGCTGCAGCATCACTTCGTCGATCTGCCGCCTTGTGGCCGTCAGCACCAGCCGCTCGGTAAATGCCCGCAGCTGGGTGAGATTGCCGGGCCAGGGAAGCTCCCGGATCCGGCGTCTGCCGCCTTCCGTGATCTGGAAACTGCGGCTGTATTTCTTTGAAAAATAAGAGAGATCCTCTTTAAATTCCCTGAACAGGTCTTCCGGCCGCTCCCTGAATGGCGGAATCGTCAGTTCCAGCCCTTTCAGCCGGTAAAACAGCGCTTCGCTGAAGGTGCCCTCCCGGACCATCGGTTCAAGCGGCCTTGTCGAAGCGGCGATGACCCGCACATCGTAGATGCCCATCGGCAACGCGTCCGTCCGCATGATCTTCGGGTTCAGCATCGTGCGGAGCAGCTTCAGCTGCGCCTGCATCGTAAGACAGTCCACGCCCTGCAGATAGACCGTTCCGTGATCCGCTTTCGCGAATACACTTTCCTGCGCCCGGGCCGTCTGCGTCGCAGGCCTGCCGAGAAACAGGGTCTCGACCTGCTTTTCCGGTTCGATCTCCCCGGCAATGACTCTCACAAACGGTCCTGCGCTCCATGCGCTGTTATTGTGGATCGCCTGTGCCACAAGCGAGGGGTTCGTCCCTACGGGAGCGATGATCAGAATCGGGCTGGAAGACAGGGCGTAGCGCCTTGCCCGCTCCAGCACCTCCTTCATCTGCGCATTTTCCGTGGGAATGTCCTTAAAGGACAGCGACGTTGAGAATCCGCTCCGGAGAGAACGGTTCATGCCGCCGGACGGCTCCGTGAGCTCTGCGATTTTCCGCAGGGAAATGATCGCGCCGGAGATATTTTCCTCATAAGCGATCGCCGCCATCTGCACCATCCACGCCTCTCCGCGGATCTGCGCGGACGTCGTGATATATTCCTCTTCCCCGCGGAGCACTTTTTCCAGCGAGGAAGCGCTGAGCTGCGGAAAGACCGTGTGCAGCGGTTTTCCGCAGGCGTCATTTTTCCTTGTCCCGGTCTCTTTCGCGAGATATGTATTGATCGCCAGGATCGTTCCGGAGGCGTCGACTCTGATAATCCCGCTGAGCGACGCGTCCAGCAGCGTTTCCATCTGCGCGGTATTCCGTTTTTCCGCGTCGATGGCGTAGGAAAGCGATTTTGCGGTGCGCAGCGCTTCCGCCAGCGACTCCCCGGTCCCCTCATACCCGAAGGCGGGATACCCGAGATTTTCCGCCGCTTCGCATACATACGGCCCCCCGATGACGACGTCCGGCGCCTCGGGCATTTTCCGGAGCGCTTCTTCGGCATCCTGGTAGCGGTCGATGTAGAGGACGGTGAGCTTCACATGAAACAGCGATTCCGCCCGCGTCACATCCGGAAGCATATTTTCAAATGCCACCAGCGCGACATGCGGCCTTGCAAGGCCGGTCATTTCATGCGCTCTTTGCATAAACAGCCCGATCTCGAGCCCCGTAAAACGGATCTCCACCAGCGGGATCTGCGTGTTCTGCCGGATCTGCCGCGCCTGATGGCCCCGGGCGATCAGGATCTCCGCTCCCATCTCCGCCGCCTGCCGGGCTTCATTGACCGCTTCCGGAGAAGAGATCATTTTGCACAGCACGATGTCCTGCGAGTTTCCCATCTCGTCGATGAGCCGTCTCGCCGCGTCCACCATATTCTGTTCCGGAAGCAGTAATCCTATCTTCGCCATGATCTGTCTGTTTTACCCGTTCCTTAATACCAGAAATCCGTCTGGCAGTACTGCACTTCCCCGTCGATCATTGTCAGCTGCGGCACAAGAAGCGTGTGGCCGAGAAGTTCGTCATCCCGGAAATCCTTGTGGAGGATATCCAGGTCTTTCTGTTTGAGAATGGTGACATTTGCGGCGCTGCCCGGACGCAGCGTGCCGATTTCCCCTTCGAGACCCATGAGGCGCGCCGGCATTTCCGTCACAGCGCGGATCACATCAGTAAGGTTCATGCCGAGACTCAGATATTTGCTCATAAGCGTCGGCAGGTTTTTGGCATACGGCGGCATATTGAATTTGTCCACCGTGAGGTCCGTGCTGATAATGTCGGGCAGGAATCCCGCCGCGAGCGCTTTTTCCGCCGTGCGGACGCCGAAATTTCCCTTGCCGTTTGCCGCGTCGAAAATCACGCCGCGTTCCCTTGCCGCGAGAACACCGGGATCAATGGTGCCGTCTTCCATGACGATGGTATTTCCCGCACCCTGGAAGCAGTGGCAGAAAATGTCCCCTTTCCGGAGAATGCCCGCGAGCTCGCCCGCCGTGATCGGCGAATTGGTCGTGTGGACACAGATCCGGAGCGGCACGCCGGTCCGCTTCGTCAGCTCCTCGGCAATGTCCACGACCGCCTGCAGGTATTCCGCCGCCTTGTCATCCGGCACAACCCCTTTGGAAATGCGGATCTTGAGGCCGAGGAGGCTGTCGCGGTACCGGTCTACGACCCGTTCCGCCTTGTCGATATTATACAATGCAGGATTGAAATCCTCCAATAATTTCGGATCCAGCTGGCCGCCCGCGTAGAGGGTGAGGAATCCTTTGACTCTCATAAGCGAGGACGCGACAACGGTCTTGTAGAACGCTTCATACGTCGCGGTTCCCGCCGAGCCCGCATCCACCGCGGCGGTCGTGCCATGAGCGATCATGAGGTCCGGCTTGATGCAGATGTTGCTTCCCTCGTGGAAAAGGTGGGTGTGGAAATCGATCAGTCCCGGAACCACAAGGCACCCTTCCGCGTCGATCACCTGTCCGCCTTCCGCGTCCTTTTCGTCGATGACGCGCATGTTGCGCACCGCGATATCCTTTACCTCATCGATGCCCGCTGCCGGGTCGATCACTCTGCCGTTCCGAATGATAAAATCAGCTTTCATAATAAACTCCTGTAGTCTGTAATGAAATGTTTTTTTCAGAAAATGAAATGTTCCGGTCTGAAAAAATCCGGCGAAAGGGAAGGCTTCCGCCGGAGAGGTGGCATTTTCTTATACGATGCCGATCGTTCCGAGAATGCAGGCGAGGATCGCGCAGCAGAACGGCATGATCGCACAGGTGATGAATACGTGAATATAGGTGTCCTTCTGGGAGGTCTTCGCGATCTGGTTGCAGACGACCATTCCGGAAGCGTGCGGCATGGCGTCGAAACCGGAGGACGCGATGCAGACGACACGGTGCAGCATGGAGAGGTTGAGACCTGTCGAGGCAAGATATTCGCCCATGCTGGAAAGGAAAATGTTAAGACCGCCGGCGGACGAACCCGTGATCGCTGCGATGACATTGATCGCGATCAGCGCCGTGCCGAGAGGACCGACATTCAGTTTCAGCAGCGCGTCGGTCACGACCGTGTACGCCGGGGAGGCGGAGACGACCGAGCCGAAGCCCATGATCGAGGAAGTGGCAAACAGCGCGCCGAGGCCGCCGACCGTTCCTTCGTTGATCGTTTTCTGGAGTTTCAGTTTATCTTTGTAAAGGATCAGTCCGCAGATGATCGCGAGCGTCATCGCGCAGGCAACCGCGAAGTTGGCCGGCATCGGCGTCGCTTTCTGGAACACGAACATGAAGACGATGAGAACGATGATCGGGATATAGCATTTCCAGATCGCCGGTGTCTCGCCCTTGTCCGCCGCCGCAAGGTCCATGATCACTTCGCCTTCGCTCGGCGCAAAGTGCTCGCCCTTCGCTTTCGCGCGGCGGATCTGCCAGTTGAGATACAGGTACGCGGCGCAGAACATGATGACCGAGCAGATGATGCCGATCACCGGGCCAGCGTAAGCCGTCGTATTGAAATAGGTCGTCGGCAGCAGGTTCTGTGTGGACGGAGAGCCGGGAAGCATCGCCATGCAGACGGTAACCGGGCAGACCATAATGGTCGCGACGATCAGCTTCTTCGGAATGTCCGCTTTCTGGAACAGCGCGACAGCAATGGGATACAGCGAGAACGCGATAATGAATGTGCCGATGCCGCCGTAGGAAAGAACCAGTCCGACAAGCATTACGACGAGGACTACGGATTTTTCACCAACGATCTTCAGAAGATGATTGGCAATTCCGACAGATGCTCCGGAGTCTCCCATGACTTTGCCGAAAATAGAACCGAGCATGAACAGCAGGAACCAGTTCCCCGCAAATCCCGACATGCCCGACATGAAGTTTTCCGTGATCGCCGTGACCGGATTCATTCCGTTGAAAATGATCACGATCAGCGCGCCGATCAGTGAGACGATGGCCATGTGCCAGTTCTTCCAGATCATGAAGATGACGCAGGCAACCGCCAGGATCAACCCGATAATACCCAACATATTGCTCCTCCTTTTTGCGGGCTTTCGCCCTTCTGTCACTTTTACGGAATAAAAGTAGCATTTCTGTTTTTGAGAAAAAATTGACAAATTTCTCAGAAATCAGGCATTTTCTTGGTCAACCGTTTGATTCTTTCGGAATATGCAATGCATCTTTCATAATATTGCAAAGTCAATGGGAATGTTCCCGTTGGCTCTGCTTTTTTGCATTTTTGCCCCACCAACGGGATGGTTCCCGTTGGCTCTTTCCGCCAGGTCACAGAGAACGCATGTACGCGTCCATTTCATCGGCGATCTTTTTGGACTGCGCAACGGCGTCGACGACCGTTTTGGCGCCGGTGACGACATCCCCGGAGGCGAAGACGCCTTCCATGGTGGTCTCCCCGTTTTCGTCGGTCTTGAGATTCCCTTTTCGGTTCAGGCGTAATGCCTTGTCACGGTTGACCAGGCGGTCCTGCGGCACCTGGGAAATGGCGATTATGATCGTGGTAGCAGGAACAAAATGTTCTGTCTCAGGGTTTCCGGTCTCGCAGACCATCATCCCGTCGTCCAGAATACGCGTAGCGGACTGGTTAAACTCAAACTGCACGCCGTCCAGCATGGCGTATTCATATTCTTCTTTGGAGGCGGAGACTTCCTTATCCCGCACGTAGACCGTCACGTTTCTGGAGCCGTGGCGGATCGCGGTCCTCGCGACGTCCATGGCCGCATTTCCCGCGCCGATGATCGCTACGTTGTCCCCGAGTTCATAGACGTCCGGGTAGTGGAGGTAATTGATCGCGTAGTGGACATTTCCGAACGTCTCCCCCGGGATCATGAGCCTTCTCGGACGCCAGGCCCCGGTACCGATAAACACGGAACGGTAGCCGTCATCCAGAAGATCCTGTATGCTCGTGGAACCGCCGATCGTGAAATTCGGCCGGATAAGGATCCCCATCTCTCTCATTTTCTTCGCGTAGCGCTCCAGGATGGAATTGGGCAGCCGGAATTCGGGAATCCCATAGCGCAAAATTCCGCCGATCCGCTCCCTGCCTTCGAAAACGGTGATCTTGTATCCCCGCATCGCGAGCGTGATCGCGATCGTGATGCCCGCCGGGCCTCCGCCAATGACCGCGGCCTTCATCCCGTTGGACGGCTGCATTTGCAGGCGCAGGCGTTCAAATGCCGCATCGGAAATGTAATTTTCAATTGCGGAAATGTGCACCGGATTCCCTTTGATCCCCCGGACGCAGTGCCCTTCGCACTGATTTGCGTGATTGCACACAAGCGAGCAGATCACCGACAGCGGATTATTGGCAAACAGCATCTCGGCCGCGTCCAGCAGCTGGTTCTCCTTCAGCAGACGGATCATTTCCGGAATATTGGTGTGAATCGGGCAGCCCTCGCGGCACCGGGGCTTTTTGCACTGCAGGCACCGGTTTGCTTCCTCTATAACATGAACGGCCATAAAGATCCTCCTCTCCCACTATGTTATGTTTTTCTATATATTATCATTTTTATCGGCGCTGATTAACTGCCGAAAGACCAATTATTGTGTCGTTCTTTTGTTTTTTCGGCTAAATCTTTCATATAGTGAAATCTTTCTTTCAGGTGCGTGAGACGGAGACGGAAAAAGCCCCCGGCAGGTTTCTGCCGGGGGCCAAGGGGGACGGAGCCGGGGCCAAGGGGGACGGTTCTCTTTGGCTCGCGGGTGTGGACACCGGGAGCCAAGGAGAACCCTCCCCATTGGCTCAGATGTTCTCGATTTTGATGAGGTTGGTGTTGCCGGACTGTCCGTTTGTGACGCCGCCGGTGATGACGATACGATCGCCCTTTTCGAGGTTCATGGTGTCCATCGCGATCTTCCGCGCTGTGTAGAAAAGAACTTCGGTCGAGGGAAGCACTTCGCAGATCTTCGGAATGACGGCCCAGGAGAGGGCGAGGGTTCTCCAGGTCTTTTCGTTGGTCGTGAGGCCGATGATGTCGACCGGGGAACGGAAGCGCGAGACCATTCTCGCGGTGCTTCCCGAAAGCGTGCACGCGACGATCGCTTTCGCGTGAATGTCGATCGCCATGCCGCAGGTCGCGTGGGAAATCGCGTCCGCTTCGTTGTGGATCAGGATCGTGTCGCCGGGGGCGAGTTCATTTGCCAGATTTTTATAGCTGACGGAGACAATTCCGTTGTTTCCGACGATATTTTCAGTTGTGAACGTGAAGGGATCTCCCTCCTGGAGCATAATTTTATGATTTTCAAAAGTGCCGATTCTGTATTCCGGCCCCTTCGTATCCAGAAGGATCGCGATCGGCAGCCCCAGCTCGCTCCGGACTTTCTTGATCGTTTCGATCCGCTTTGCGTGCTCCTCATGGGTGCCGTGAGAAAAGTTCAGCCGCGCAACGTTCATGCCGGTCTTGCAGAGCTCCCGCAGCGTCTCTTCGCATTCGCTTGCGGGTCCTATTGTACAGACGATTTTTGTTTTTCTCATTTTGTGTTCTCCTATGGGTTGGCTTGACGAGTTTATGATACGCTTTTGGGGGGATTTTTAAATGGTTTTCTTGCGGTTGCTGGGGATCTTTTGGTTTTGGGGGCGGGGCTTCTGCACCCGCAGGCCGAGAAATTTCCGTTTTTGGAATTATGGAAATATTTCGGTAGAAATCATTCCCCTATTAGAGTATAATTTGGATAAGTAATGGACGTATGAAGCAGGCCAGGAGGTTGTTATGTATACAATAGCAGAAATGAAAGCAAGAAAAACGGAGCTGGGAATGACGAATGAAATGCTTGCGGAAATCTCCGGCGTGCCGCTCGGTACGGTGCAGAAAGTTTTTGCAGGTATAACCAAATCTCCTCGCATGGCGACCCTGGCCGCGCTGGAGAAGGCATTGTGGTCGCAGGATGCAGCCTCGCCGCGAAGCTATGCGAATCTTCTGAAGGATTCCCGTGCGGAAGGAGACCATGCGGTCGCGGAGCCGCCGGCTGCTTTCCGCGCATCAAGACAGGGATCTTATACTCTTGAAGATTACTACGCGCTTCCCGACGAGCGACGCGTCGAACTCATCGACGGTGTCTTCTATGACATGGCCGCACCGACGAAGCTCCATCAGCGTTTACTTTTGGAACTGTCTCAGCAACTGTATCCCTGTGTGGAAAATCATCCGGAATGCGAATTGTTTATCGCGCCCTGTGACGTCCGGCTCGATAATGATGACCGGACCATGGTGCAGCCGGATGTTCTCGTCGTATGCAATGATCAGGATTCTGACGTTCGCCGGGTCAACGGCGCGCCTGATTTTATTATTGAGATCCTGTCGCCCTCTACCCGGTCGAAAGACATGTTTCTGAAATTAAACAAATACAGAAATGCCGGCGTCCGGGAATACTGGATCGTGGATCCGGATAAACTTATTGTTCTTGTCTATGATCTTGAAAAGGATTCCTTCCGGGAGAAATACTCCTTTTCCGACGAAGTGCCTGTGGGCATTTCGGAGGGGGAATGCCGGGTGGATTTCAAGAAAATATTGGCAAGGATCAGGAAATATCTGTAAGTCAGCTGAAGAATTTTCTCTCGCCGCACCCACGAATCTGCACATAACAAGTATCACATAGCAAAAATCAGCCCGGTCAGATCATAAGAAACGCCAGCAGCACTTTCACCTCCGCGAGATCGGGGTTCTCTCCCGTGATCTCGCGGATTTTTTTGAGGCGGTACATGAGCGTGCTGCGGTGCATGCTGAGCTTCTGCGCGGCCTGGGAGATGTTCCGGTCTTCCATGAGGTAGACGCGAAGGGTGTTCATGTAATCGGTATTGTTCTCTTCGTCGTATTGTGCAAGAAGGGACAGGCCGGGGACGAGGAATTCTTCCGGGCTGAAGTCTTCACTGATCTTCTGCTTCAGGTACTGCATCCGGTAGTCGCGGAAGCGGTACAGCCAGACGGAGGGGTTCAGGCGGGCGCCCTGCTCGAGGGCAAATTTTGCCTGGAGGTAGAGCGCGTGCATTTTCAGAAGGGAGCCTCCGGCGACGCTGAGGCCGCAGCGGAAATTTTCCTCACGAAGGAAGGTGGTGAGGGCGTCGTGAAGATTCTCCGGATTGGAGATCGCGGCAAATGAATTGACGCCGATGACGGCATTGTCATCGATCAGCCGGACGGCTTCCTGGGCGCTCATGATCTTGAACATGGTGGTACTCCTTACAACAACTCCCAAAGGTGGTGCTCGTCAAAACAACACACAAATTTGATGTTCTTTAAAACAACACCCAAATGAAACAAACATCTTTTCTATTATGCTCTATCGGGGGCGGTTTATAAATCTTTTTTTGCATAAAATAAGGGCTGCCGCGGCTTCATTTGCCACGGCAGCTCGCCTGTCAATATACTCTCAGTTTAATATGATTGGACAATCCCGCATTTCGGGGCAAATCCGGTCAGATATCAAATCCGGCCGGGCAAATTCAGCAGTCCCGATCAGATATCTTTGTCCTCAATCCCGCAGTGCCAGCTCGCGAACGGTTTCGCGATCGCTTCGGAGACATAGCAGGTACCTTTGCCAAGACGCATGATCGACGCCGGGATCTCCATCGAGATCGGGCCGTACAGCTCCAGGCGGGAGACCATTCTCTGCCAGCTCATGCCCGCTTCACCAAGCATGAGGTTGTGCAGTTCAAAGCGCTCCCTTGCGTTGTAAATATCCCGCGGGCCGATCGTAGCAGCTTTGGGCGGAACTGCCCAGACGTCGCCGGAATTGCCCATCGGACTGAACAGGGAGTTTTCCGCGATCGTGAGAGGTGTTTCCGTCACGATCCGGGATCCGAGTTTCACAAATTCTTCAAGGGAATCCGCCTGGAATTCTTTGCTCCGGGGATCAATAAACGCAGTGTGTCCCGGCCAGCCGGTCGCGGAGTATACCACATCTGCGCCGCCGTCGCCGCATTCCTCGATCATGGAGGAGTACACGCCTTCCGCTTTATTTTCGTTGGTAAATACATGCCAGTGTTCAACGTCCGGCCGGAGATCTTCGCGGATACGGGCATAGAAATGGTTCCGGAACGAATAGCCGAGGCCGGCGCCATAGGTCAGCGGGGCGACATTTCCGTCTTCATCCGCCCATTCATCCATCGCGAACAGGTCGACGTTCCGGCAGCTGACATTGAATTTGTTGATCATTTCCGCCACGGCGGAATACGCGTCCGGCCACTGGTTCGGGAAGATCGCCGTAAAATGTTTGTCCTCAAGATCACTCATCAGGATCCGGTAAAAAATGTCCTGTACCATGCACAGAGTGGGATTCAGGACCACGCGGACGGAGAATCCGTTCTCGTTCGTGTATTCCATATCCTCCCGTTTGATATTGCGGACACGCTCCAGTTCTTCGAGCGGCAGCTCCGAGTGCGGCAGCCAGTCAGCCGGTTTAAAACGGAATTCATCATAGAGACCCATATACAGCTTCCTCCTTTTATCTTGACAGTTGAGATTCCCTGCGCAAGCCGGTTTTATCAGCTTTTACCGGTATCTTTTTTGCAGTTTCATTTAGTTTATTATACTCTCTTCAAAATAAGGAATAAATGCTATTTTGTTTCATACATTGTTCGAAAAAGGAACAGAACCGGCTCTTATTACCCTCTTTTTCATTCCTGCATCACCAGCTCATATTCATACTCCCTGCGCTCCTCATCGGAACATTTATTATGTCTGCCTCCGTATTCCGCGATCCGGGTCATGCCCAGTTTTTCCATAAAGTGGGAGGATGCGGTATTTTCCGTGTCACAATGAGCTATGAACCGATGGATATGCAGTGTTTCCGAAGCAAACCGGATCACTGCCTGTACCGCTTCAAAGGCATATCCGTGCCCCCAGTACGCCTTGTTTGTGATCCAGCCTAGTTCCGCCGTCTCTCTGGCTTCATCCGGGTAAAGACTGACCGCCGCTACCTGCGTTCCTTCCCACAGGACCGCAAATTCATAGTAATCACAGGCATTCAGACCCTGCTCCCGTTCCGCTTTCTCCCATTCTTTTCCGACTCTTCTCAGAAACCGCAGGGTGTCTTCCGGCTTCTCGCTGGGAAGATCCCTCATATATTTCGCATTTTCGAGGTCCCCCGCGTACTGCTGAACCGTTTCAAAGTACTCCGGTCCCAGGGGTCTCAGACTTAAGCGGGGCGTTTTTATTTCCATAATTCAGGTTCCTTTCCATAAAGTCATCCGCCCGTCACGCGAACCCGTCCTTCATGAATGCTCTTCTTAAAGAAGTCCTTCACCGTGCAGCCGGCGCGGCCGGAAGAGGCGCAGGCACAGGCACAGGCGCAGGAAGATACGCAGGCGCAGCTCGAAGCGCAGGCGCAGCTGGATGCACAGGAGGAGTGATGTGAACTTCCTCCGGACCGGCGAGTGCTTCCGCCGGAACGGTGGCTTGTGCCGGAATGCCGGGTCCCGCCCGATCTCGAATGGCTGACCGGGACGTTGACGACATTGACGTGGATGTACGTATTTGGGGAATCCCCGTAACGGTAAGTGCCCTTCTTCGTGTATTTTTCAGGCTTTTCGAGCTGGCTCTCCTCGACGATTTCCTTGCTCTTGATCATGCTGCGGCCGCAGTAGGGGCAGTTATCCTTGCCCTCTTCACGGGCGGCGCCGCACCCCGGACAGACGTCATAGTATTCGATCTTTGTGCGGGTGATCTTTTTCTCCGTCTCATTGCCGAATCCGGCTCCGTTTCTGAGCCATCCGGCAAAACGGGCGATCGAGATAATGATGATCACCGGAACGGCTATCATAATGATCACGAATATAAGGCCGAGCAGAGCGAGCCCGAAGTCGGAGGAGGAGCTTCCGCCATCATACTCATCTCCGCCGTCATAATCATCGCCGCCTCCGCTGCCGCCCGCCTGACGGTCAACGGAGAACCCGAAAGCGTCATTCGGATAGACGACCGTCATCGTGTAGGTATTTCCGGCAGGAACAGAGGTCTTAAAGGTGAGATATCCGTTGTCATTGAGACAGTCCGGCTGCCAGGCGCCCGCATTTTCCTCATTCCACCGGATCACGAGCTCGTCGATATCGATGCCGTCAAACCAGGCGGGGGTAAATGTATAGACGGTTTCCCCTTCGACAAATTTGTCGATCTGGTACATGTGATCCTGGACCATGGAGAACTCGACATGGGCGACCTCGCCCTCGTAATAACCCCGGTCGAGATAAATGGCAAGAGAATTGCCGTTATCTTCAATATGGTCAATGGTCTCGCTGATGGGTGTAATGTCGGTGTGATAGCGGTTCGGGACACCCAGATCGATCCATTCCAGCGCGCCGATCGAATCGTCCAGAACTTTCCAGTCGATCGAATAATCCATATTGAGGGAGGCGTCGGGATTGACGTCTACGGTAATCGTAAAATTCAGGAGCTCGTCCGTCGGATCAGCCTGTACGGGGACCGCAAAGAGGAGGATCCCCAATAACAGGGCTGCCGCAGAGATAAGACACCGGATCCATGCGTTCATTCTGTTTTTCATCTGCACTCCCTCCTAAGCGGGCACTCTCCCGTCATATCAGAAGAAAAGCTGCGGTGAGCGGCGCACGCTTCACTGTTCCAGATCGACGCCCACTCATCCGAGAGCATATTGCCGAGAGGCTCTCCCGAAAGCCAGCTCTGGCACGGGACGACATTTCCGCCGGGCGTGACCGCCATATTGGACAGGCACGCGCCGCAGGACGGCGACGGGATGTTCAGCTCTTCAAAAACTTCCTGCGGGATCCAGCCGGGTGAAGTAAATGCGATCTCCATGCCGTTTTCGCTGCAGTACGCGACTGCTTCCCGAAGGATCTGTTCCAGTTCCTCTCCCGTAAGCTGCAGCGATTCTGACGATTCGCTGAGCGCGTTGCCGGTCGTGATGAGACCGGAGCAGGTCACGTAAATAACGCCTCTCTCATGCAGATATTCGAGGGTCTTCACATAATCCCTGTTCAGTGTGCACAGCGGCGTGTTGATGCTTACGGAAAGACCTGCGGCGATGGCATTTTCAATCCCTTTCGCCGTGTTGCCAAACTGCGCCGCGCCGACCAGTTTATTATGGATCTCCGGATCGCAGGAATAGAATGTGATCTGAACACTGTCGAGCTCCGCCTTCCGCAGTGCCTGACAGTACTCCTCCGTCAGCTTTATGCCGTTTGTATTTACGCGGGAAATGAACCAGCGCGCGTGCGCGATCAGCTCCGGCAGATCTTCCCGCATCGTCGGCTCGCCGCCGGTAAAGGTCACTTGAGGAATACCGACGCTGCGGCATTTGTCCAGGATCGCCTTCCATTCCTCCGTGGAGAGCTCTTTTTCCTCCGACAGTGTCTGTCCTGCGGCGTAACAGTGCACGCATTTCTGGTTGCAGTGCCATTTGCCGTCTTTTGTCATCGCGCTCACCATGAGGTCCATCCGGTGCGGCGCCGTCATAAAGTCGGCATATTCCCCGAGGCTCATATACTGGACGTCGGTCGTCACTTCCTCCCGGTACGCGATCTGCTTCAGGGTCTCATAGATCGTCCGGATGTCTTCGCGGATCCGGGTCCGGGAAAGGAACGGGATGATCTGCTTTACATTTTCCGAAGAGGCATCCAGGATCCGCTGTATTTCCGCTTCACCGATCTCTTTGCCGTCATAGTGATTGGTCTCCCGGATCATCTCCGCCAGCATGACCGCCCACACGAAGCCCACCGGCACGATATCGGCGCCGTTAATGATCGCAGCGCTGGGATAGAGGGTGTACTCTTCTTTTTTCGGCGGAATAAGATGGATCCGGATCGCTCCCGGCCCGTCCGGGTTCAGAGTCGTGTGCAGCACTTCATTGAAAGTGCCGTCCATATATTCCAGGATACGCTTTACTGTCTTTGTCTTCCGGAACAGTTTCGGTATTGTGCTCATACCGGCCTCCTTATATGTGGTCCGTTTCTCATGATTCCATATAAAAATCAGATATTTCTTTTCTTATTATACACATCTCCGTGAATCAGGAAAAGAAGATCGGCTGTTTCCCGTCAGAAAAAACAAAGAAACCCCCGGCGATGATATCCTGCCCTGTGGCAGTATATCCGACCGGGGGTTCCGCTTTATTCCGTTTTTGCGAACACGGGGTTCCGCGCGTCAGGATTCCGACGGCGCTTTTTCAAACACGAGATCTTCTCCGTCCGACTTGTCGTCATGCCAGGTAAAGCCCGACCCGTCTTCCTTAAAGGTAATGGTTCCCGTGCCGTCCGAGTATTCGACGATCTCCTCTTCAACGCTGCCGTCTTCTTTATAGGTGAACTGCGACTTCATTGCATCGGTGTATTCCACAGTAAGCGTCTCCGGATCGATGTCGCCCATAATGACCCAGCTCGCCATCTCCGTCGCGCTGCCGCCCCACTGAATGGCGACAAAAGCTGATGAATCATGGATATCCACCTGCGCCTGCGCTCTGTCGCAGACGTATTCTCCCGAGATCGCTTCACTGGCCGCCGCCCATTTCTCGTCCGGTTCAAACACCGCGATGTACTCCGCGCTTTCCGCAAGCTCCAGTGTAAGAAGCGCTTCTTCCGAGAAATCCGCTCCGTCTTTCGTCCATTTGACAAACTGCCATCCTGCCTCCGGCCACGCGAGAAGAGTATAGGTCGTGGGCTCCGCGAGATTGATCACCGCAGACTGGTAAGGATATTCTTCGTCGATTTCCGGCGCCGTTTCTCCTTCGGCGTATTCGATATTGCCCCTTCCTTCCACGTTGACATTGACAAAGATCGTTGCCTCCGGAATATCCAGCACACTGAAGTGATACGCCGTCCCGTCTTCCGTCTCCAGCATAAGGCCGTCCTCGCCCTCTTCAGCGACCGTGACTTTCAGTGCGCCGCCTTCCATATCCTCGAGCGTTCCGGTGAGCTTCCCGTCTTCCAGCGGAAGAAATCCGCCGTAGCTTTCTTCTCCCGGTGCAAATCCGACATACCAGCCTTTTTCATCGTCCAGGTCCATCCAGGTAACCGAGAGGAAATTCTCATCCGCATCCTGGAAATATCCTTCTCTTGTCCACTCCCCTGTTTCCGCAGCAGTACTTTCCGCTGCTGTGTCTTCAACGCTTTCCGCTGCTGTTTCCACACTGCTTTCCGCTGCAGCAGTGCTGTCCGCCGCACCGCTGTCCGCGGCCTGCTGTCCGCCGCAGGCTGTCAGTGCGCAGATCATGGCCGCGCAGAGTATCACACAAATCTGTTTTTTCATATCCGATTCTCCTGCTTTTTTATTATCCGGCGTATACCGTTCCGGAATGGGGTCTTCTCAATGCGTGGAGCCCTTCTCAGGTCAATTTACACCAAACAGGCAGACATTTCAAGACAGTATCAAGTAGCGGAATCCGCAATTTTCTCCAGCAGTTCCCTCACCGCATACCAGCCCGGTTCCTGTTCCGGATCCGTATCATAGAGATCCCGTACGGTATGAATTCCTTTGTCTTCAAGCTGCGCAAGAGATCGCTGGGAGAGGCGGAAAGACCGGATGCTGGAATCCCAGACCTGCCGTGCCGGCCGGATCAGCGTCCTCCGCATTTTCCCGCCCCGGTTTGTCTGCGCATCGTCCGGGAACTGTTTTCTGTACAGTTCCAGCGCTTCCTTAATATCTTCCTCACTCTTCGCCCCGAGATTCCTGATCCGCCGCAGAGCGCCGTCATCGTTCTCCATGAGACTGATCACATCTCCCACTGTGCTGCAGCCGGCGCGCTTCAGACAGTGGAAAGCCCTAAGAGGCAGATTCAGTTCGCTGAGATCACTTTTCAGATACGCTTCCGCCGGGGCTGTTTTCGTCTCCTCTCTCTTCCAGATGTTCAGGTTTCTGATATCGTACATACTCGACGCCTCCATCGATATCCATCATCGTTGCGAGCACCGTATGGCACGAAAGGCGCCGGACGGCATTGCGGCTCCGGTAGATGGCATTTGCAAAATTCTCAAGTTTCCGGGCATTCGGAGCAAACCCGACGGCATGGATCCTGCACTCGCCGGAAACACTGTAGATCTTCCGGATCATTTTGCTGCCGGCAAGATACTCGGCAACATTTTCAAACTGGTACGGATCACACTCGATATCCAGGAAAAAGAGCGTTCCTTCCGGTGCTCTGGTCGTGTCAATAACCGTTTTGTAGCCCTGGATGATTCCTTTTTCCCTCATCGCGTCCATGCGTGTTTTTACGGATACCCTTGAGACACCCACCTGTTCGCCGATCTCCTTGTACGTCAGTCTCGCGTCATCCCTGATGACTTCAAGAATTCTGCTGTCCAGTTCGTCCAATCCTTCGATGTTCATGCGGGCCTCCTTTTTTCTATGGCGTCGACTCCATGGTTCTATTATATCGGCAGAGGAAAAGTGCCGCAAGATGACCGCCTGCATTACGAAAGCAGAAATCTGCATATTGAAAGTAAATCAAAAGAATACTTGCATATCGATATTTTTATTTTGCTTTATAACCCCCTTCTTTTCTCCCCGCCGTTGTGGCCCTGGCCCATCAGACTGTATTCCAAAAAAGAATTCATTGTTCTCTTTCTTCCTTTTATTTGCTAATATAGAGGACAGCAGTATTCCGTCATTTATTATTACAGAATCGAGAACGGTCATGGCAGAAATCAGCATGGGCACAGATATTTCCAAAAAAGAGAACATATTAGGTACCGAAAAAATAGGAAAACTTCTCCTCAGGTTTTCTATTCCCGGCGTCGTTTCCATGCTGGTCAACTCCATCTACAACCTGGTCGACCAGATCTTTATCGGCCAGGGCGTGGGTTATCTCGGAAATGCCGCCACTAACGTCAATTTCCCCTTTGTCCAGATGATGCTGGCGCTGTCCATCATGGTCGCCGCCGGTACCGCAGCCAATGTAGGGCTGAATCTCGGCAAGAAGCAGGAAGAGGAAGCCGATCACTACGTCGGGACGGGCTTCATTATGGCGCTCACCTCCGGGCTTCTGGTCCTTGCGCTTGGAGAGATATTTATGGAACCGCTCCTCTATTTCTTCGGATGTACGGACATGGTTCTTCCCTACGCGCTCGATTACGGCCGCATTGTCCTCTTCGGATTTCCTTTTGTTTCCTGCGGTATCCTAATGAGCGACCTCATCCGTGCCGACGGTCAGCCGCGTTACTCTATGATCGCCATGCTTACCGGCGCGGTTTTCAACATTATATTTGACCCGGTCTTCATCTTTATTTTCCACTGGGGCGTAAAGGGCGCCGCGCTCGCCACGATCATGGGCCAGATCGTCACTTTCCTTATCAACATCCGGAAAATGCCCCATCTCCGCACGATCCATTTCCACCGGAAAGATTTTCTGGTCAAATTCGCGCGCGTGAAGCAGATCATCCTCATCGGCATGTCCGCCTTTCTCACGCAGACCGCCGGTCTCATAGGTCATGTCGTCCTGAATAATCAGGCTGTAAAATACGGGGCAATGTCGATCTACGGCGCGGAAATACCGCTGACATGCTTCGGGATTATCATGAAGATCAACCAGATCATGATGTCCTTCATCATGGGCATCACGACATCCACCCAGCCGATCTTCTCCTATAATTACGGTGCCCGCAAATACGCCCGCATCCGCGAACTGATAAAGAAAACCGGCATGGTCACCTTTACGGTCGGCGTCATCGGCTGTTTCATTTTCCAGACCTTCCCGCAGCAGATTATCAATATCTTCGGGCAGGAAAGCGAACTCTATAATGAATTTGCCGTCATGTGCCTCCGCAACATGACCATCCTCATTTTTGTCATGGGCATCCCCATGATGGCAGGGACGTATTTCCAGTCCGTCGGGAAACCTTTCAAAGCAGTGATTCTGTCCCTCTCGAGACAGATCATTTTCCAGATTCCCATCATGCTGATCCTTCCGATCTATATCGGCATTACGGGAGTCATGTACACCTACCCTCTCGCGGACATCGCTTCAATCACCCTTGCGACGATTCTCCTCGCCCGGGAGCTGAAATTCCTGCGGAAAATGGAAAATGAGGAGGCAGTCCGGGTATGATGACGCAGAACGATATTAATGAGATCTGGACCGAGCGCTCCGATAATTATGATACCTATGTGCAGGATGAATTCCGGACAGACCGGCCGGCAAAATGGCTGAAACAGATCTACGCCTGCACCGGCAGTTCCGCCCCGATGCGGATTCTGGACGCCGGCTGCGGTCCGGGCTTCTTCTCTGTCCTTCTCGCGAAGGAAGGCCACCGTGTGACCGGCATCGACGGCTCTGCCGGAATGCTTGCGCACGCCCGGGCAAATGCCGCCGCCTTCGGCGTCTCCCCGGAACTCATAGAGGGGGATTTCGGAAATCTTCCATTTGAGGATAATACCTTTGATCTTGTGATCAGCCGGAATGTGACGCATATTATCCGGGAGCACCTCAAAGTCTACGGAGAATGGAACCGCGTCCTGAAGACGGGCGGCGTACTCCTGATCTTCGACGCCAACTGGCATCTCCCCTATCAGGAAGGGCCGGTCAGAGAAGAGGCGATCCGGAGAGAAAGGGAAAGCCTCGCCATTTACGGCAGCGGGTACACGCATGACGGCTCCTACGAATATATCGACAGCGAACTGAATCCGGAGAACTATCGCGTATTCGGCAAGGCGATCCGCCCGGATTACGATTTCGGAGTTCTCCGCCAGCTGCCGTTCACGGATATCTCCTTCGAGCGGGATGTGACGGAAGAACTCTGGAGCGAAAAAGAAAAAATGATGTACGCCGCGACGCCGCTGTATATGCTGCGCGCGGTAAAAGGAAAGGAGCCCGGTTGATTCCGGACTCCTTTTCTCTTCTTTTGCCTCGTCTTAAGGAACAAATCTAATGTGTTTCAACTCTGCTCATAAAACATCGTTTTATGACTTGCTCAATCAACGCGTATCCGACTATTGCCGTTTACTCGATCAGCGCGCATCCGACATAAGTCATCGTATCTTTCCCGTAATTATACGGGATATTATTTTTCATACAGACCTCGTTGACGACCATGCCGTATCCTTCCATCGAGGACAGCTGCTTATCCGGAAAACGGCACGGCGCATCGGGATACGTGCATTTTTTGCAGCGTCTGCATCCTCCGGCTCCCAGAACAAGAGCATTCGGGTAAGTCTTCCGGATCTCGTCGGTAAAGGTCTCCAGCGCCTTGCTGTGTCTCTCTCCGAGCTCCTGGATCCCCTCGAAATCGAAGCTGTCTTCAAGCTGGATCGAAGACTGCAGGATGATCCCTTTTGTATAACCCTTAATTTTCGCTCCGCATTCCTCCAGCGTTCCGCACGCCGGCGGGCAGCTCCAGCAGGCATCATACATATGGCAGGTGTTTTGCTCACAGGCAGCCCTGACTTCCGGTCTCAGATTAATTGTATTTACATCAAGCGGGGCAGTATGTGAGAATCCGCTCTCTTCAGCCAGTTTCTCAATCTCCTCATAAGTCATGGTGTTCCCTCCGTATTCAGCCATAACGGTTTTTCTTTATCATACCATAGGACAGGACTTTTTCTTATAACAATATGCAATTTCTTACAAAAATGTCTCATTCCTGAATAAAAAAACTCCGGGCATTTTCATGCCCGGAGCCTGCTTCCTGCCTGAAGTTTTAATTATTTGCGAACTTCTACACCCGTGATCTTCTCATAGTATTTGAGGATCGCGCTGTGGTCATCGCTGCCGCAGCCGTTGTTGTGCAGCCACTGCATCATCTCCTGAACCATGGAGGTCAGAACCATCGGTGTGCCGAGGCCATGGCCTGTGTCAAGAGCGTTGTTGAGGTCTTTGATGTGAAGGTCGATGCGGAAGCCCGGCTTGAAGTTGCCGTCCATCATCATCGGAACCTTAGCGTCCATAACGTGAGAGCCTGCAAGGCCGCCCTTGATCGCGTTGAAGACCTTTTCCGGATCTACGCCCGCCATCGTGGACAGAGAGTAAGCTTCCGCGCATGCCGCGATGTTAACAGCAACGATGATCTGGTTTGCAAGCTTAACCGTGTTGCCTGCGCCGTTGGTGTCGCCGCAGTGTACGACGGAGCCGCCCATAACGCTGAGCAGATCGAAATATTTGTCAAACAGATCCTTCGGGCCGCCGCACATAATGGAAAGTGTGCCAGCGATCGCACCCGGTTCGCCGCCGGATACCGGAGCGTCCATCATGTTGATGCCGCGCTCTTTGCACTTTGCAGCGATGTCTTTGGACTCCAGCGGAGCGATAGAGCTCATATCGATAATATCAAGGCCTTCCTTCGCGCCTTCTGCGATGCCGCCCTTATCAAACACTGCAGAACGAACATGCGGAGAATTCGGAACCATGGTGATGACGACGTCGCTCTTGGAAGCAACATCAGCATTGCTTTCGCCGCGAACTGCACCGGCTTCAACAACTTCATCGAGGGCCGCTTTTGCAAACGGATCGAACGCGGTTACTTCATAACCAGCCTTCAGAAGGTTTTTGCACATCGGCTTGCCCATGATACCAAGGCCTACAAATCCTACTTTCATAATAATCCTCCTTCTTCCTGCCTTGCAGGAATAGCTTTGTTAAGTACTTGTAATTGTATCATATTCGCGCGTTGGGCGCATTATGAACTGTGTTATTTAAAAAGGTTACTCGTAATCTGAAGTGCCGCTCATAGACGCTTCGCGTCTATTTCGTGGAGGGCGTCCGCATTGAACGCTGTTTCGTCTGAAGTGCCACTCATAGACGCTTCGCGTCTATTTCGTGGAGGGCGTCCGCCCTATGTGCTCGAAAAAACCGTTTCTCTTACGCAAGCAAGCTTGCGACGAGAACCACTTTTTCCGATCCCGCACTTCAGACTTTAGCCAAAGTACCCGCCCCCGTTAATATCATGCATATTGCCGGTCACAAAACCGGATTCCGTCGAAGCGTAGTAGACGACCGCTGCCGCGATCTCTTCCGGTTCCGCGAGCCTGCCGAGAAGCATGTTCTTCAGCTGGTTGGCTACGTCGTCATCATTATATGTGTTTTTGACCATCGCCGTCGCGGTCGTGCCCGGGCAGATCGCATTGACCGTGATCTTGTACGGAGCGAGATGACGGGCCATGCCGCGGGTGATCGCAACCACGCCGCCCTTTGCAGCCGCATATGCCATGGAAGCGGAGAAACCGCCGTTGCGTCCGGTCACGGAAGCAATGTTGATGATGCGGGGCTGTTCGCTCTTCTTAAGATACGGAAGTGCTTTCTGGCAGACAAAGAAAGTTCCGCCGAGGTCGATGTCAATGACACGGTTCCATTCGCCTTCACGGTCCATATCTTCAATGCTGGATTTTCCGAGAATGCCGGCCGAATTGACGACGACGTCGATGCCGCCGAATGCTTCCACAGTCTTTTCAATGGCTTCCTGAATGCTGTCGTTGCTGGCAAGATTCATGCCGATACCGATTGCTTCGCCGCCTTTTGCACGGATCTCCGCAGCGACTCTCTCGCAGCCTTCCGCCTGAATGTCCGCGATCGCGACTTTTGCGCCGTTTTCCGCGAGCGCGATGCAGGATTTCTCACCGATCGACCCCGGCTGTGCGCCGCCAGTGACGAAACAAACTTTACCTGTAAGATCGAATAACATTTTCTTTCCTCCTTGTTCTATTGCATCGGACCTGTTTAAGATCTGCTCTCTGTGATTCTTTTCTGCCTGGGGGACAATGTCCTGTCTCGTCTTACTCTTCCCCTTCGTACAGTTCAAAAAGTTCGATATCATATCCGAAATCATCCATGGTATCAAAGTAGCACCAGCGATGACCCGGATGACGGAAAGAAGTGCCTTCCATGATCATGTTATAGCCCTGTTCTTTCAAATGGGCGACAACTTCGTCGTAATGATGGACGTTATAATTGAAATGGTGAAGTCCTTCCCCGCATTTTTCAAGATATTCGGAAATGACGTTTCTGCCGCGAATGGGTTCCAGAAGTTCCAGCATCTGGTCGCCGCGGTAAATAAACGCCAGTTTAAAGGCAAAATCCTCATACTCCCCATTATACCGCTTATCCGGGCTGTCCGGCGTCTGACCGTAGTTGGCCACTTTGTATCCGAACGCTTCCGTCATTCTTTTGACATAACGGTCCATGTCGCGGACGGCAATGCCGACATGCGTATAATGTTCAAACTGATCTCTGATGTCAAATACTTCACTCATTGTATCGTCTCCATCCTTTGATTCTGCGTTATTTCACGCATTTTTCAGCTATTTGTAGCTTAACAGTTGTAATACAGCCTGTCAACTCCCAAACCGGAATTTGGCTTCCAAAATAAGCGGTCGATTTTTGTGAAAAATATCCAATTATGTGTTTTTAATCTTTACATTATTCAATATTTTCCTATTTTTTTCATTTACAATGATTGTAGAATAAGTATAATGTAAATTGTGATACAACTACATTCACACAAGGAGACAAGTGCCATGGCACTGAAAAAGATCAAAAAGCAGAATATTTCCGATATCGTTTTTGAACAGCTTCAGGAACAGATCATTAACGGTACCTGGGAACCTGGCTCAAAGATTCCCTCCGAGACTGCTCTTTCCGAAGAACTGGGTGTCAGCCGCATCACCGTCCGCAACGCGTTTCAGCGCCTCATCAGCCTTGGCCTCATCGAAGCCAAACAGGGCGGCGGCACCTTTGTAAAAGATTTTACAGACGCGGACGCGCTGGGCTACATTCAGCCGCTTCTCGCCTACGCAAAGCCCAATATCAACTACTTCCTTGAATTCCGCGCAGTCATGGAGCCGGAAATGGCGGCTCTCGCAGCACAGAAAGCCACGGAAGAGCAGATCGACGCTATGGCGAGGTTCGCAGACGAATACGCGAAGACGGATCTCTCCGATGTCGACCGCCTGGTCTCCGCAGATATGGCTTTTCATTTTTCTGTCGCGGAAGCAACCATGAACCCGATTATCATCAAGATCTATGAGATGCTCCGTGAGATCTACAGCACGAATCTCGAACAGGTGATCGGGAGCCTCGGTGTTGACATCGGTGTAAAATACCACACGATGATCGTTGACTCCATCCGCAGTCACGACCCTGTCAGCTCACGCCGTCACATGAGGCAGCACCTGCAGGAAACGCTTCGTCTCTATCAGGCCAAAAATGACACGGAAGCAGAATCTTAAGAAGTCTGCTCCGTTTTCTCATTTAAAAATACAATTGTATCGCGTACATGCTCCCGCATGATTTCTCTTGCCGCCACCTCATCTTTCTGCTCGATCGCGTCGATGATGGCGGCATGATATTTTTGCGCATCGGAAAAGCCCATTTTCTGAACGATCTCGTACATATTCTTCTGAAACAGCGCACGGAAAGTTTCATAAATCTGTTCTATCAGCTTGTTTCCGGTAGCACGCGCGAGCAGAAAATGGAAAGAAGTGTCGTACATGGACGCCGCTTTGTAATCCTCCTTCTCCGCCGCTTTCATATGCTTCTCAAAATTCTTTCTCAGCTCTCTGACGACCTTCGGGTCGCCTTTTCTTGCCGCGATCGCGGTTACTTCGCTGTCAAAGATCTCCCGGAACTCCATAAGATCCGTAAGATCATGATTGCCTAATGCGACAACAGGCACCAGATTATTTACAAAGTGGGTGCCGGAGATTTCGCTGACGAATGTGCCCTCTCCCTGTCTGCGTTCAATAAGCTGCATTCCTTCCAGCCTCTGCAGAGCGCCGCGGATCGTCACCCGGCTTACACCCATCTGGGCAGCGAGTTCCGTTTCGGAAGGAATCTTTTCTTCAGGCTTCCAGTCGCCGTTCATGATCGCGTCAATAAACTGATTGTAGACCTCGTCACTTATATTCTGTCGGGAAATGTTCTGCAGAGCCATTGTCTTTCTCCTGCCGTTATTGTCCACTCATTATTGCTTTTACAGGGATGAATCATTTATCCAATATCTGATTACAGGTTTTTCGAAGTATTCCTGTAAATATGCACATCCGGCCTGCAGCAGATCGTCACAGGCCGGTTGTTGATGAAATACGATCACTTCAGCTTTCCGGGACAGGTTTTTCCCTCCCCGAAACCACTGCCGTGATCCCGTATTGAATTATCAGCCGCGGAATGTCTCCAGCGCCTCCGCGATCTTTTCCGGTGTGAAGCCGTACTCGACGAGCAGCTCGTCATAGTTCATCGCGGAGCAGCCGAACTCATCGTTCACGCCGTATTTCTTCACTTTGCACGGCTTCTTCTCTGCAAGGATCGCGCAGATCACATCGCCGAGACCGCCATAGATGGAGTGCTCATCGATCGTAAGGTTGACATCGTTCGCATAAGCAGCAACCTGATCAGCATCGATCGGCTTGATGGACGGAACGTTGACGACGCGGACAGAGATGCCCTTCTTCTCAAGGATCTCAGCAGCTTCCAGAGCCTTGGAGACCATGACGCCGTATGCGAAGATCGTCGCATCTTTGCCGTCTTTCATGCAGTACACTTTGCCCGGAACGAATTCTTCGTCTTCCGCGGTAAGGACCGGAAGCGGGTTGCGGTTGATGCGGATGTACATCGGGCCGTTGTTCGCAGCCATGTATTTCACGATTGCTTTTGTCTGGTTCGCGTCTACCGGGATGAACACTTCCATGTTCGGAAGGCCGCGCATAAGGCCGATATCATCGATGGACTGGTGTGTAGCACCATCGCCGTAGTCAGACAGTCCTGCGGAGGAGCCGCAGATCTTGACGTTCAGAGACGGAATGCAGATACCGGTACGGATCTGGTCATAGCATCTGCCCGGTACGAAAACAGCGAAAGATCCGAAGAACGGAACCTTGCCCGTGAACGCGAGGCCGGCTGCTGTCGAAGCCATATCGGCTTCCGCGATGCCCATCTCAAAGAAGCGATCCGGATAAGCTTTCTCAAAGAGGACGCCCATCGTGGAGCCGCCCAGATCCGCCTCAAGGTCAACGATGTTTTTATTGTCTTTGCCGAGTTCTACCAGAGTCTCACCATATGCATTACGCAGACTTGCCATTTCAGCCATGATATTATTTTCCTCCATAATAATCAAAAATTCGAATTGTTTTTCAGTATAGTTTCTGTGACGCGGCGGATGGTTCCGTTTCTCCGAAAATGGATTCCTGTCTTTTCGGAACCAACGGATGGCTCCGCTTCTTCGAAGCTCCCGCCCTCCTCAAAATCATTCGGAATCCGCTCATCTGCTATGCAGATGGCTCCTTCCTCATGATCTTGCAGGTCTCAAGGTCACGCCGCTCTTCCTGCAAGCAGGATCGCGTCCCGACTTTTCGACCTTGGTTCCTCACATCGCGTCGATGTCTTTGTGTGCCTGATAGAACTGTTCTTCCGTCAGAGCGCCGTTGTGGAACTTGTGGTTGCCTTCCGCAAAGCTTACGCCCTTGCCCTTAACGGTGTGCGCATAGAGAACAGTAGGTTTGTCTTTGCATTCGTCCGCAGCATCGAGAGCCTTGCAGATCTCTTCCATGTTGTGGCCGTCAAGTTCGATGACATTCCATCCGAACGCTTTGAACTTCGCAACCTGGTCGCCCTGATCGAAACGATCAACGAGTTTGCCGTTCGCCTGTACGCCGTTGGCATCGACGATACCGATCAGGTTATTGCATTTGAATCTTGCCGCTGCCATCGCTGCTTCCCAGATCTGACCTTCTGCAAGTTCGCCGTCGCCCATGACGACATAAGCTTTGCTGTCAAGGCCGTCCAGTTTGAAGCCGAGAGCCATGCCGAGGCCGATGGAAAGGCCCTGGCCGAGAGAACCGGTGTTTGCTTCGACGCCCGGTGTCTTCTGAGATTCCGGATGTCCCTGCAGACGGGAGCCGAGGATCTTCAGAGTGTTGATCTCTTCCTTCTCAAGTACGCCGAGTTCGCAAAGCGCTGCGTACTGTACGATAACAGCATGTCCTTTAGAGAAAACAAGGCGGTCGCGGTCAGCTTTCTTGTAATCCTTCGGATCATAGTTCATCTTGTAGCAGTAAAGAGCTGCAACAATGTCTGCCATGGAGCAGGATCCGCCGAGGTGACCGACACGTCCCTTGTCAAAATTGATCATGTCAACAATGTCATGTCTGAGCTGTTTTGCAAATGCCTTCATTTGTTCAATATCGTATCCCATAATGCTTCTCCTTTTATAAATGTAAAATCACATTGATTTGGGTTCTTGGTTTATTCAATGCCTTTAATGATGACCTTGACGTTGTTTCCCGGATTCTTGGAAAGTTCCGCAAATACTGCCGGTGCCTCATCCAGTTCAATGACCTTTGTGATGAACAGGCTGGAATCCAGCTTTCCGTCAATAATAAGCTGCAGGGCATTCTTGAAATCGTCCATGCTGTAAAGGAAAGATCCGTTCAGTTTCTTTTCCTTTGTCACGATCGACTGCATCGGGATCTCAACCTTCGGCCAGTTGTTGCCGATCCAGGCGATCGATCCGCCGAAGCCCACCGCATCGATGGAGAGCGCCGCCGTCGGAGTAATGCCTACGCACTCCACGGAGCAGTCGCACAGTTTTCCATCCGTCTCTTTGCTGATGACTTCCACAGCGTCTTCGCGGCCGGTATTGATCGTCACATCCGCGCCGATCTTTTTCGCGATCTCAAGTCTGTTGTCCATCATATCCGCGCTGAAGATCTTCGCCGCGCCGGCTGCTTTTACGCAGGCCAGTGCGAACAGTCCGATCGTTCCGGCGCCTACTACAAGAACGCTCTTGCCGGTGAGATCCCCGAGAGAAGCCACGCCGCGGTAGGAGACCGCAAGTGGTTCAACGAGCGCCGCTTCCGCATCCGTCACATGATCCGGTACTTTGAAGCAAAGTCTCGCCGGAACGCAGATGCCGCGGGTCATGGAACCGTTGTTGGTGAGTACGCCGTACTGTTTTTTCTTAAGGCAGAGCATCGGTTTGTTCTGCTTGCAGAATTCGCACTCACAGCAGTGGTCGACCGGATAAACGCTGACGCGGTCGCCGACCTTGAGGTCTGTCACGCCTTCTCCGAGCTGTTCGACAACGCCGCCGAACTCATGGCCCATGACCATCGGAGGAATGCGTCTTCCCGTCTTTCCGAGATATCCCGCAAAGTCGGATCCGCAGATGCCCGTCGCCGTCACGTGAACATAAACTTCACCCGCCGCCGGAGTGACATCCGGGATATCTTTGATCGTAAGGATTTCCGGACCTTCATACACAAGAGCTTTCATGATTCTTTTCCTTTCCTGAAAAACAGAGAACCTTTTATTTGTGTGTTATGTTAGTCGTATTACAGCTTTCATTATAGCAATGCATTTTCATAATGCAAGCATTTACTGAACATTCTTGAAAATTCGTCGTTTTTGCCGAATTCAGGCCCTGTTTTTTATCTAATTAATCAATTCAGTTTTCTCGGTGAGATCACACAGATATACCGCGTGTCCAGAAGGCGCATTTTCCCGTCAAGTTCCGCGGTCAGGGCCTGTATTTTTTCTTCCCCGTATTCACCGGGTACAAACAGATCAAAGATCAGATTACTGAAATCACGGCCGCGCACGATATGAAAATGATCGAAGGAAAGCCGCACGTCCCGGGACTCCAGTTCTGCTTCCAGCACTTTTCTGACTTCAAGGGATTCCCTGTCGGAGGACTCGATCGGATCCGCGTGCAGAACGAGCGTGATTCCGAATTCCCTGCCGACCGTTTCCTCGATCACGCGGACATTGCCGAAAACTTCGGCCATATCCGCTGCTTTGGGAACTTTGATCCGCATCGCGATCATCCGCCTTCCCGGTCCGAAGAACCGGACTTTAATGCTTCCTGTTCCCTGTATGATGCTGTATTCGCGCAGTCTCGCCCTGACAGCCCGCACAAGGTCCGGATCAGGGATCTCTTCCACCGCGGGACGGATCGCCCTGACGGCGATCATGATCCCCTCTTTCATGACAGCGGCGGAAAGGATCAGCGTCACCAGAAAGTCCGCATTGACAGGAGTATACTGATCCAGGATCACCGCGGCAGCCGCAAAACCCGTCCGGATATTGGCCGCGCGGGAGCTCCGCACGTAGACCGGCAGGAGCTTTAAGTCGAATTCTCCGCTGGTCCGTATAAAAAATACAGCCAGTGCCCGCCGAAGAAGAATGCACAGAAGCAGCACCGCCACCGCCGGAATGCCGTGGACAATCGCCGTCGGATGCCGCAGTCTCGAAAAGGCCCTGCTGAAGAGGGAAAATCCGACTTCAAACACCAGAAAAGCCGCGATAAAAGCGGCAATGTACCCGGCCTGCCGGATCCCTTTCTTTCTCTTTTCTTCGCCCTGATCCGCGTTTTCGCTGCCCTCGCCGGCCACAAACTGCGCAAGGCCGAAGCCCGCCGACAGCGCCGCGGCGAGATTGCTCCAGGCATCGGCGCGCACCGAGGTGGAACGGATCAGTGATCCCGCCGTGATCTTTGCCGCAAACAGCAGAAGATGTACGGCAATCGCCGCGGCAAAAACCGTGCGCATATAATTTTCCCGGGTCTCGGGACCGCTTCCGGTATTCTTTATGAACTTGTCGTACAGTCTCCTGATCATGTACTGTGCCTTGCGCGCTTTCGGTAAAAGTAGTATTATATCAACAATTATAGCCTACTCGCCGGGCTCCCGCAACGGGAGCAGAAAGGACAAGAAAAAGATGCGGGCAGAGAATCTCACCTTA
Source organism: Lachnospiraceae bacterium (assembly GCA_015057835.1). Lineage (GTDB taxonomy): Bacteria > Bacillota > Clostridia > Lachnospirales > Lachnospiraceae > Chordicoccus. The sequence goes on along the minus strand of SVDL01000006.1, from coordinate 19,130 downwards.
CTGACTGACTTTTATGAACTTACTATGATGCAGGGATATTATAAAAATCCCAAGGAACAAATGGTCGTTTTTGACGCTTTTTACCGCACGAACCCGAGCGGAGGCGGCTACGCGATCTGCGCGGGTCTTGAGCAGATCATCGAATATGTCAAGTCCCTTCATTTTTCCTACGAAGATATCGACTATCTCCGGAGCCTCCACACTTTTGAGGACGATTTCCTCGATTATCTGGCAGGCTATCACTTCACCGGCGATATCTACGCGGTTCCGGAAGGCACGGTAGTCTTCCCGAGAGAACCCCTGATCAAAGTCGTCGCTCCGATCATGCAGGCGCAGCTCCTCGAGACGGCGATCCTGAATATTATGAACCATCAGTGCCTCATCGCCACCAAGGCCGCCCGCGTATGTCACGCGGCAAGGGGCGACGCCGTTATGGAATTCGGCCTTCGCAGAGCGCAGGGACCGGATGCCGGCATTTACGGCGCCCGCGCGGCGATCATCGCCGGATGTGCCGGAACATCCAATGTTCTGACAGGCACCATGTTCGGCGTTCCGGTCCTCGGCACCCACGCGCACAGCTGGATCATGAGCTTCCCGTCCGAGTACGAGGCCTTTAAGGCGTACGCGAAGCTTTATCCGCACGCCTGCACCCTGCTCGTCGATACGTACGACACCCTGAAGTCCGGCATTCCGAACGCGATCCGTGTATTTAAGGAAATGCAGGCGGAGGGCATCGAGCTCAAGCCCAGAAAGTACGGCATCCGCATGGACAGCGGCGACCTCGCCTATCTCTCCAAAAAGGCCTATGAAATGCTCGCGGCGGAGGGATTTGAGGACGCCCTTATTTCCGCTTCCAGCGACCTCGACGAGTACCTCATCAACTCCATGAAACAGCAGGGCGCGAAGATCAATTCCTGGGGCGTCGGCACAAGACTGATCACTTCCAGCGACAACCCGAGCTTCGGCGGCGTCTATAAACTCGCCGCGATCAAAAATGCCGGTGAGGCCGAATTCACCCCGAAGATCAAGCTTTCCGAGAACACGGCCAAAGTGACGAACCCGGGCAACAAGACGGTCTTCCGTATTTACGACAAGGAAACCGGCAAGATCCGCGCGGATCTCATCTGCCTTGCAGAAGAGCGCTTTGATCCGGAAAAGGACATGATCATTTTCGACCCGATCGAGACCTGGAAGAAAACAAAACTCGAGGGAGGCACCTACACGCTCCGCGAACTGCTCGTTCCGGTCTTCAAAAACGGCAGCTGTGTCTACGAATCTCCCAGCGTTATGGAACTGCAGGCGATCTGCCGCAGAGAAAAGGATACGCTGTGGGATGAGACCAAGCGTCTCGTCAATCCGCACGAGATGTATGTCGATCTCTCGGACAAGCTCTATGACCTCAAAACAAAACTTCTTCACGAAATGAGCATGAAGAAGATCTGATCTTCCCAAGCTCACACCCCGTCTGTTTTTTCTATGTCTGACTATGAAAACGCAAGACAGGTTCTGAAAAAATACTGGGGATACGATGATTTCAGGCCCGGACAGGAAGCTCTTGTCCGGGCTCTTCTCTCCGGAAGAGATGTCCTCGGCATTATGCCGACAGGCGCAGGAAAATCGATCTGCTACGAGGTTCCCGCCCTTCTCTTCCCGGGGATCACGATCGTGGTCTCTCCTCTTCTCTCTCTTATGGAAGATCAGGTCGAATCCCTCCGGCGCCGGGGCATCCCCGCCGCTGCCATCAGTTCCCTGCATCCTCTTCGGGAACTCTCCCCGCCTTTCAGGATCCTGTACGTCTCTCCGGAACGTCTCACACGGGACGAATTCCGCCGCTTTATTTTCTCTTATCCGGTCTCTTTTCTGTGCGTTGATGAAGCGCACTGTATTTCCAAGTGGGGACACGGGTTCCGCCCGGAATACACACAGATCCACACCTTTATTGATGATCTCCGGAAACGCTCCGGTTCTCTGCGCGTCGCCGCCTTTACCGCCACGGCGGACGCCCGGATCCGCGAAGAGATCCTGCGGGAGCTTCATCTTCAGAAACCGTACTGTCTCGCCACAGGCTTTGACAGGCCGAATCTTTTCTTTGCCGTCGAGCGGCCGAAAGACCGCCGCAGCGCTCTTCTATTTCACATACGCCGGCATCCCGGTGAATGCGGCATCATTTACTGCCAGACCAGAAAAACCGTGGAAAAAGTCGCCCGGCATCTGAAGCGCGCGGGCATTTCCGCCGAAAAATATCACGCGGGCATGACACCGGAAGAAAGGAACGCCGTTCAGCAGCGGTTTATGGACGGAGAGACACCAGTCATCGCCGCGACAAACGCGTTTGGCATGGGCGTGGACAAGCCCGATGTGCGCTTTGTCATTCATTACAATATGCCCAAAGATATGGAGAGCTATTATCAGGAAGCCGGGCGCGCCGGCAGAGACGGGTTCCCCGCGGAATGCATCCTTTTTTATCACCCGAAGGATGTGAAGACAGGAAACCTTTTCATCGACAGAGAGGCGGAAAATGCGGAAAATAAAAAAGCTCTCCGAAGCCACAAGGCCTCAGAGAGAGAAAAACTCCGCACAATGGACTGTTACGCCGCCGGCAGAGTCTGTCTGCGCGCTTTCATGCTGGAATACTTCGGGGAGCACGCCCCTTCCTTCTGCGGAAAATGCTCCGTCTGTCTTTCCGGAGAGCTTCCCGTGAACGAAGCGGGACGAAAAAAGCTCCTGCGCGGCGCCTGCCTCCGGACGCCGGAAAGCAGCGCCGGCCTTTCCCCCAGGCAGTATGAGCTCTACTGCCGGCTTCTCGCGCTGCGAAGCCGCCTTGCCGGCGAAAAGCGCTGCTCCCCGGACAAAATCTTCAACGACCGGATCCTCCGCTCTCTCTGCACGGCGCTTCCCGTATCCATGCGGGAGCTTCTCATGATCGACGGGATCTCTCCTCTCACAGCCTTTCGTTACGGAAAAGCGTTTCTCAAAGAGATCCGCACACATCTGTATATTTACCCGGAAGAGCGTCCGTTCAGCAGTTCCTGATAAATGTCTCTGCGGGACACGCCTCTGTCCTTTGCCGCAAGACGCATCGCTTCTTTCCGGTCATGTCCTTCTTTCTCATACATGGCGACATGTTCGGAAATGCTCATGCTCTCCCAGGCCGCTGCGGCCTCCTGCGCAGCTTCTTCTCCGCTCATGCCCTCTATGACAAGGACATATTCCCCGCGGGGCTCCGACTCGGCGTAGAAGCGGATGGCTTCTCCTATTGTCGTCCGGTCTATGGTCTCGAACTTTTTCGTGAGTTCCCGGCAGAGGGTGATCTTCCGTCCTTCCCCGAAAACAGCGGCAAAATACTCCAGTGTTCTGCGCAGCCGGTGCGGGGCTTCGTAGAAAATGACCGTGCGTCTTTCCCTCTTCAGGGATTCCAGCACTTCCTCCCGCTCTTTCTTCTCCCGGGGAAGAAATCCCTCATAGACAAACCGCCGCGCGCTCATTCCCGAGAGGGTCAGTGCGGTGATCACGGCGGAGGGACCGGGAAGCGATGTCACCGGTATTCCGTATTCGTAACAGATCCGCACCATCACCTCGCCGGGGTCGGAGATGGCAGGGGTTCCTGCGTCCGTGATCAGCGCAATATCCTCCCCCTTAAGAAGCTTCGAAGCCAGTGCCTCTCCTTTGGCGACCGCGTTGTGCTCGTGGTAGCTTGTCATCGGGGTATGGATATCATACCGCTCGAGAAGTACCCGGCTGTTCCGGGTGTCCTCCGCGGCGATCAGCGAGACCTGCCGGAGCGTTTCCACGACCCGGTAGGTTATATCGCCGAGATTTCCGATCGGCGTTGCGCATAAATACAGGGTTCCGCTCATAGACGGCTCCTCTCTTACGTAAAAATGTCCACAGGCCTCCGCCCGTGGACAGATGTTTCTTATTCTTCCGCCGGCGCAGCTGCTTTGGCTCTCTTTGCCTCTTCTTCCTCTTCGAGGACCCGGTAAGCCACTTTGCCTACCAACGTCTTCGGAAGCTCGTCGCGGAACTCGATCTCCCTCGGCATCGCGTATTTGGCCACATGTCTGCTGCAGTAATCCATGATCTCCTGGCGGATCTTCTCGCTCTTCGGGACGCCGGGCTTCAGCATGATAAACGCCTTGACCGCCTGCATCCGGTAGGAATCCGGGACGCCGATGACGCAGCTCATCTGGACGCACTCGTGCGCGTCAAGAATGTTTTCGATCTGCGCCGGATAGACATTGTATCCGGAGCTGATGATCATGCGCTTCGCGCGGCCTTTGAAATAGACGAAGCCGTCCTCGTCCATCGTGCCGAGATCGCCGGTGTAGACCCAGGTGAGCCCGTCTTTGTGGTGACGGAGCGTCTGCGCGGTCTCCTCCGGTTTTCCGACATATTCCTTCATGACCGTCGGTCCCGCGAGAAGGATCTCTCCCTCTTCCCCGTAAGGCAGCTCCTCGTCCGTGTCCGGTTTTACGATCTTGATGTAGATATCCGGGAACGGAATGCCGATGGAACCTTCCTTCGCCTCATTGATGGGCGTGAGACAGCAGGCTGTGACGGTCTCTGTCGTTCCGTAGCCCTCTCTCACTTTGATCGAGGCATTGTGCTCCGCAAGGAACTGGTCCAGTTTCTTCTTCAGCTCGATCGAGAGAGAATCTCCTCCGGAGAACACGCCCTTCAGGGAGGACAGATCGGCTTTTTCCATGGACGGCAGCCGCAGCAGCGCTTCGTAGAGCGTCGGGACGCCGGCGATGAAATTGCATTTGTATTTCGTGATCAGCTTCGCGTAGCTCTTCGCCGTAAATCTCGGCACCAGGACGCAGCGTCCGCCGTGGGAGAGCATTGTGTGGATGCACACGCCGAGACCGAAGCCGTGGAAAAGCGGCATGGCGGCGAGCATTTTATCTCCCGGCGCAAAAATCGGATTGGCGGCGATGACCTGCTCCCCGAGCGCGTTGAAATTGAGGTTCGTGAGAAGGATTCCCTTCGTCGTTCCCGTCGTGCCGCCGGAATAGAGCACGACCGCCGGATCTTCGGCTTTTCTCTCGCAGCGGTAATTATAAAAGCAGTGTCTTCCGAGCTTATAGAATTCATTCCAGCGGATCACCGGTGCGTCAGCGGGGATCTTTTCCTGCTTGCGGCCTTCCGTGAGCATGTATCCGATCTTGACCGGTCTCGAGAGCTCGTCCTTAATGCTGGCGATGATAATATTCGTAATGCGTGTATGCGCGCGGATCCTCTCGAATTTTCCGTAGAACTGGTCCAGCGTGATCGCCGTGACCGATCCGGAATCATTGAGATAGAACTCGATCTCTTTCTCCGCGGAGAGCGGATGGATCATATTGGCGACGGCGCCGATCAGATTGACCGCGTAGAACGTGAAGATCGCCTGCGGGCAGTTCGGCATCGCAATGGTGACACGGTCATTTTCCCGCACGCCGATGGTCTTGAGCGCTTTTGCGCACTGGTGGACTTCGGAGACCAGTCTTTTATAAGTTGTCGGTCTTCCCATAAAGTCAAACGCCACGTAGTTCGGATATTTCTCCGCCACCGCCTCGACCATTTCAAACATGCTTCCGGAGAAATAGTCCAGATGATCCGGGACGCCGTCCACCGACGGAAGCCAGGGGGTCTTTGCGGTGATTTTTTTCGGTTCTGCTGCCGTTTTCGCCGATTCCGGCGCGATTTTTTCCTTGATTCTCTGTGCCAGGGTCTCTGCCATGTCAGTCGATCTCCTCCTTAAGCGGTCTGTCAAGATATTCCGGGTGCGCGATCATTTTCTCAAACAGCTTCACTGCCTGCGAGAACATGTATCCGTCCCCGATCCGTTCATCGATCGTAAGTCCCAGTTCGATGGAATCCTTCATGGTCACGGTCCCGTCTTCCTCGTAGAACGGGTGTTTTCCCCTCTTCCCGATGATAACAAAGAAGGAATTGGTCCCCCACTCCGTCAGATGATGGTATCCCGCATCCAGCCCCACCGATCCGAGGTTGGTCAGCATGATGGAAGCCTGATAGGGATCCGATGCCACCATGGATGACGGCGCTTTTCCAAAGCGGTCCATGAGGACCAGCGCTTCCACGACAGCTTTGCCGACAAAGCGCGGGAGCTTCTGCAGAATGTCCGCGCTGTTGGCGGACGCGTCTCCCTCGTCACTGCGGGAAGTCGTGATCACTTTATAGAGCTTCTGCCGGATCTCGACGATCGTATCGTCCGGATCCGCGAAAAGAAGCGCGCCGCCCTCGGTGCTGCCCGCCTCCATTCTCTTGCGGACGACAAAGCCCGCGGAGACGGTATCTCGCTGGTAAATGTTCTTGTTCTGGATAAATTTGTTCATCCACGGCATCAGCGTAAATACTTTAAATGCCGCGGTCACGATCACGTGGAACAGCGTGTATCTGAAATCCGGATTTTCGTTGTTTGCATTTTTATAGTCGAGGTACTTCGCAGTCTCGGTGAGGTCCACTGTGAGATTGATAAACGCCTCGTTGTTGCATCTGCCGGGATAAATGATCGGCATAACGAAATGCAGTCCGTCAGTCTCGCGGACGAGCGTCGCGTCGCGCCGGTCTCCCCACCTTTTCTTTTTTCCCATTTTCTGTATTCCCCTCAATTCTTCCTCATGCTCTCGCATGCTTCTTTTTTCCGTCTTCCGCTTTTTACGCGGGGAAACGGATCTCCTCATGAATCCTGCTGCATCCCGTAGATCTCGAGTATTTCCCGGCTGTACTGTCCGGGTCTGTCATAGACGATCAGAGGCGGCTCCGTTTTGAGTCCCGGGCGTCCGCATTTGACCGACTCGATCAGAACTAAATTTGCATTTTTCCCCTCATAGGGGTGTACCATCCGCAGCCGTTTCGGCGAAAGATGGTATTTCCCCAGAGCGGCAAAGATCTCCGCAAGCCGTTCCGGCCGGTGAACCAAGGCAAACCGCCCGCTGTTCTTAAGCAGCCAGGACGCCGATCCGACCACATCGTCAAGCGTCGCGCAGATCTCATGCCTGGCAATGCTGACAGGCGCGGACGGATTCCGGAGGCCGTGTCCCGCCGGGGTGTAAGGCGGATTACAGGTGATCAGCGTAAATGACGCCGGCCTGAATAATTCCCTGCTGTTTCGCAGATCGCCGTTCAGGATCGTGATCCGCTCCTGCTGGCCGCTCATCTGCACGCTCCTCACCGCGAGATCCGCAAGGGGGGACTGCAGTTCAAGGCCTGTAAAATGAACGCTCTCAAATCCCGGCCGGTCCGCCTCCGCACTCATGATCAGCGGAATGACGCCGTTCCCGCATCCGAGGTCCAGGACCTGGTCTTTTTTCCGCAGAAGCGGAAAATGCGCCAGCAGCACCGCATCGATTCCAAAGCAGAAAAATGCCGGGTTCTGGATCACGACCCTGCCCGGCATAAGTTCATCGATTCTCTCGCTCATGCTTCGTTTTCCGTTGGCGCCGCGCCCTCTTCCCTGCTGCGGCGGCTGTGGGAGCGCTTTCTGCGGTGGCGCCTGGACGGGTTTTTCCCGTCAGCTTTTTCTCCGCCATTGCCTCTGTTATCCTCCGGATCTGACGGACGGGCGTTTCCCTGCGCCTCACGGTTCCCCTTTGTTTCGGAAGACTCTCCGGAAGCCGTTTTTCTGCGGCTTCTGTGCCTTCTGCTCCGGCGTTTGTTTTCTTCGGAACCTTCTTTTGCGCCTTCCGCGCCGGGTTCCTGCGCTGCGCGCTCCGTCTGCGGCTGTACCGTATTCTCCCCGGTACTTTCTTTCCGCGCGCCGCTCTCCGCCGGGTCCGCCTTCTGACGGCGTCTCTTTCTCTGCCTGCGTTCTTTTCTCAGGGTCTTTGCTTCCTCGGGAACTTCCGGCTCCGCAGCCGTTTCCTCTTCTCCGGGCTCCTGCATCAGAGCGGAAAGCTCTTCCTGTTCCTCAAGGAATGTATTTGCATTTTCCTCCGCTTCCGCATCCGGGACACTCTGCCGGTAAACCGTTTCCTGTTCCTCTCCCGGGCGTTTTCTTCCCTTCTTCGGGGTAAAGGTGATCTCGGAGACCGGGTATTCCCTCATTTCCTTTTCATCATTCTCAAGATCAACGATCACGCGGACCGTCTGCCGTAGAATATTGACGCTCTGGATCTCCGCGGATAAGCCGTCCGGCGTCGTCGCGCCGTCGCCTTTCCTGGGCAGACCGCGGTTCAGGTACTCGTATGTCTCCGCCTCGTTTTTCAGGCAGCACATAAGTCTTCCGCAGGTGCCGGAGATCTTGGTCGGATTCAGGGAAAGATTCTGCTCCTTGGCCATTTTTATGGATACCGGCGCGAAATCGTGCAGATAGGCGTGGCAGCACAGCGGCCTGCCGCAGATGCCGATCCCTCCGATGATCTTCGTCTCGTCACGGACGCCGATCTGCCGAAGCTCGATCCTTGTCCGGAAAATAGCGGCGAGATCTTTGACGAGTTCCCGGAAATCCACTCTTCCGTCCGCCGTAAAGTAAAAGGTCAGCTTGCTGTTGTCAAATGTATACTCTGCGGCGACGAGCTTCATCTCCAGCTCATGTTCCCGGATCTTCCGCTGGCAGACGGAGTAGGCCTCCTCTTCTTTTTCCCTGTTTTCTCTCTCGTGAAGGTCGTCTTCCTTCGTGGCGATGCGGATCACTTCCTTCAGAGGCTGCTTGATCTCCTCCTCCGGTATGTCCCTCATCGGCAGAACGACTCTTCCGTACTCGAGCCCTCTCGCCGTCTCCACGATCACGTGATCGTTGTATTTCGGCTGCAGCTCTCCCGGCGCAAAGTAATATACTTTGCTCGGCGTTCTGAATTTAATTCCTGTGATAATTGCCATTCGTTCTTATTTCTCCCTGATCGTCAGGAACAGGAGTTCCATGGTGATGTCAAAGTTGACATTTGCCCGGAGCCGGGTCCTGGCCGTGTCGATCGCGGCGAGGATCTCCTCCAGCCCCTCATAGGAACAGTGCCTGGCTTCCTCGGATATCGCTTCCAGCCTGCCCCGGAAGATCAGGCTGTCGATATCCTGTGTCGCCTTGAACATCAGCACGTCGCGGAACCACATCGTGAAAATGTCAAGGTAATCGTAAATATTCTGTTTGTCCAGTGTCAGCTGAGAGATCGCGGCGATGCACTGTCGCACGTTCATTTTCCGGATCTTTGTAAGGATGCTCACCGCACCGCGGACCATTTCCGCAAAATCCGATCCTGTCGCAAGCGCGCGTGCTTTTCCGATGTTTCCCTGTGAAAACGCGGCGATGACCTGCGCCTCCTGGGCGGAAACATGCAGCTCCTTCTCAAGATGCTCCCGGATCCGCTCCGGATCAATGGGTTTCAGCGACAATGTCATGCAGCGGGACCGGATCGTCGGCAGAAGACTTTCCCGGGACGAGGCAAGAAGAAGCACGATCACATAAGGCGCCGGCTCCTCGATCGTCTTGAGCAGCGCGTTCTGCGCCTGCGGGTTCATCTTGTCCGCGTCCGCGATGATGTAGATCTTCCAGGGGCTCTCATAGGGCTTTATGTCCGCCGTGGAGACCACCTGTTCGCGGATCTCGTCCACGCTGATCACGCCCGGCTTTTCGTGCTGGACGTGAATGATATCCGGATGATTATTTGAAAAGGCCTTGCTGCAGGAGAGACATTTCCCGCAGGGATCCGTTCCTTTTGTCTCACACAGGAGCGCCGCCGCGAAAAGTGCGGCGATCGTCCTTTTTCCGCTCCCGCTCTCTCCTTCGATGATATACGCGTGAGCCACCGTGCCGCCCCGGATCGCTGTCTCAAGATGGTGCACGATCTCCTCATGTCCGATCAGTTCCCGGAAACTCCGAAGTTCCATACTGTTCCTCCGTCTGGGCTTCTTTCGTCATCGTAAAACAGGCTTAACCAATTTATTATAGCATACTGCGGATCATTTCCTCAACTTCTTTCAGGCATTCGTCAAGCTCTCCGGTATTGTCAAAGCGGCGGGTAATTCCGGCCGCGCGGATATTTTCCTCGGAAAAATCCTCGCTGTCCGCGAGGAAACGCCGGCAGAGCTCCAGATACTTCGGTTCCGCCTGTTTCTTTTCGCGCTTCAGCGCGCGGGCGAGACGCTCCCCGTCCTCCACTTCGATGTAAACAGGACAGACGGCATCCTCCCCGTAATAATCGCGGATCTTCCGATAGGACTCAAGCGTGCCGATCGCAATGTAATTTCCGCCCGGCTCCCCTCTTCCGGAAGAGTCTCCGTCCTGTGCGGGCGCTGCATCAAGGCGCACCGAACCGTCGTCGATCGTCGCGTAGCTCCAGATCCCCATCACGGTATGATAATCCCGCTGTTCGATCACTTTTCCCTGCGCGGCAAACGCGGCCAGCGCCGCCTCGTCCACAAAATGATACTCGACGCCGTCCGTCTCGCTGCGGCGGATCGGTCTTGTCGTATATAAAACGATCTTTTTGAGCGCCAGTTCTTTGTTCTCCGCAAGAAGTCCGTAGATCTTGTCCTTCCCCGAGGCGCTTTTTCCCATAATGTAAAAGATCTTTCCCATGTTCTTTCCGGTCCTTTTCCGGCCTGGTACTCTTCTGTTCAATGTTCCGGACAGCAGGAACGGCTTCACGAACCCGCTCATATAATTCCGGTCAGCTGTATGATAATCCCCGCACGGTCAGTCCGCACGCCTGCAGTGCCCGGATCCTCTCCGGCATGTCCTCCGGGACGATCTCCCCCGGCAGAAGAAGCGGGATGTCGGGCGGATAGCAGTCGACAAAAAAGGTGCATGTCTCTCCCGGCCGCAGCATTTCCGGGGATGTTTCCCCGAAAAGATGATTTTCCGCGGCTTCCGCGATCGTCATCCTGATTTTCGGCTGTTCGGTGCTGTACAATGCTTCGCAGGGACTGTATATTTTTCCGGATTCCTCATTCTTCCCCGGATATTCGCCGTCGATCTCCTCCAGTGCCTCCGCAAGTCTTCGGAAGCCTTCCTCCGTATCGGATACGGACGTCATCGCCAGCACGTAAAACGGCGTTTTCATTTCCATCTGCAGATGGTATCTGTCCCGGAGCAGATCATAGAGCTCCGGTCCCCGAAGGCCGGTATTTCCGACACCGATACACAGCTTGGACGGGTCATAACTGCCCTCCTCAAAGGATAGAAGCTGCAGACTTTTCAGCCTTCCGAGTCTCTCCCGAAGCCGCGCCAGTCTCCCGGCGTACTGCCGGAACGCGTTTCCGCCGTCCGTCTCAAGGAAATGCAGACAGGCCGTCATAGATTCCATCAGCACATAGGAGGGACTGCTGGATTCATAAATATCCATGAAAAAGCGAAGCCGCTCCTGCGGCACTCTTCCGGTCACGTTATGCAGAAGCGCGGTCTGTGTCATGGCCGGGAGAGTCTTGTGCATGCTCTGCACCACAAGATCCGCGCCGCAGCTCACCGCAGAGTCCGGAAAGTACGGATCTGTCCGAAGATGCGCGCCATGGGCTTCGTCGACGATCAGGACCGCCCCGTGCCGGTGCGCGGCTTCCGCGATCGCCCGGACATCCGATACGATGCCGTCATACGTCGGCGAAGTGATCACAACTGCGGCTGTTCTTTGGTCTGTTCCCGCCGGATCCTCCTGCTCTTCCTTCTGCAGGAGAGCCTCGACGTCCGCCGCGCTGACCGGTCCTCCGGCACACGCCCACTCCGCGCCCCGGATCCCCGGCATCACGCATACAACATGGAGTTTTCTTAAGAAAGCCGCATGGAAAATGCTTCTGTGGCAGTTTCTCGCCGCGAGGATCTTCCCGCCTTCGGGGACCGCCGCGCTGACAGCGGCGAGAAGCGCTCCCGTGCTGCCGTTGACGGAAAATACCGTCTCCTCTGTTCCGTAAAATGCCGCCGCGCGCTCCATCTCCCTTTTCAGAATATCCGACGGATCGTGCAGATCGTCAAACCCGTCGATCTCCGTGATATCATGCGCGAACAATGCATTATCCCGGTGTCCCGGAAGAACAGGATTTCTCTTGTGTCCCGGCATATGGAACGGGTAGGCGTCACCCTGTGCGTATTCAGTTAATCTGTTCTCCAGCCAGTCGGAAGAAGGATTCATATAATTCTTTCTGCCCGGGGTCCTTTTTGGAAGAGTATAAAAGAACCTTTCCGGTTTGTTTTCCGGCTGTGAGACCCGCGGCCCCGAGCCGTCTTTTCAGTTCCCTTGCGGTGCCTTCCCCGCCGTCATACAGAGGAATATCCCCGAAGATCCTCCGGATCTGTTCCCGGATGAGGGGGTAATGCGTGCACCCGAGAACAATGCCGTCCACCTGTCCGACATAGGGCGTCAGCAGTTCTCCGAGAAATGCCTCGAGATCCTCGCCGTCCAGATTTCCTTTTTCGATCCTCGCGGCAAGCCCGTCACAGGCGAGCGGGAAGAACTTCGCTTCCTTCTCAAGGCGCTGCTCCAGCCGGTGATATTTTTCGAGCCGCAGCGTCACATTGGTCGCCATGACCAGAAAAGAATCCCCCTGATGTCTCGTAACCGCCACTTTGAGCGCCGGTTCCACGCCGATCACGGGTACATCCGGGTACTTTTCCCGGATCATTGCCGCTGCCGCCGCCGTCGCCGTATTGCAGGCGATCACGATGGCCTTTGCCCCGTTCTCTATCATGCGGTCCGCGATCTCCTCCGACCGGTTCCGGACCCACTCTTCGGTCCTCTCTCCGTACGGCGCGTTCGCGGAATCCCCGAAATAAAGGAACCGCTCCGACGGCATCAGTCTCGTCATCTCGCTGAGGACGCTCAGACCTCCCACGCCGGAATCAAACACTCCGACATAACCGGAAAACAGTTTGGCCCCGTCAGCAGGATTCCTTTTCTTTAAGGGCTCTTCAAACGGATCCTCCATCAGATCTTCCAGCCACGCCGTCCCGCCGCTGCCGGCGCGGCCGTCCGTCCGGCCTTCCGCCAGCATTTTCAGTTTTGTCATAAACAGTTCGTGGTAATCTTCCTCGTTCCGCAGCGCGGGGGAATTTTCCCCTCCGCCGTTCGTGCTGCGGCGCATCGCCGCATAAGCTTCCTCTCCGGCGTAAATCAGATCCATTTCACTGACCGGATACCCCAGCTCCGCTGCCAGGGCGCAGAAGCTCCTGACAGGCGATGGGTCTTCCTCCGTCCGCAGAAAAGCGCGCAGGACACTGCTGTCCCGCTTTGCCGCCGCAAGGATCTCCTCCAGGACCGATTCTATCTCCAAAATGTTTCCTTCTTTCCGATTATTTCGACCGGCGGCCTCTGCCGCCTTTTTCCGTCTTTTTCTTTCTCACGCTGAATCCGAAGGAACCCAGCATTTTCCCCAGGGCATAATAGCGTCCGTGAGAATAGGCGATGAGATCCGCTTTCTCCAGGTGAAACGATCCTCTCCCGTCCATGTAGCGGTTGTCCGCCTGAACGGCTTTCACTTCCGCGAGGAACATATCGTGGGATCCGAGAGGAAGGATCTTCTTTACGGCGCATTCTATGCTGACCGGCGCCTCCTCGATCGTGGGCGCGCTGATCGCCGTGCTTTTGCCCGGCGTGAGGCGGGTCTCCGCATATTTGTCCGTCTTCGCGCCGCTCGTGCACCCGCAGAAGTCGCAGGCGCGGGCCATCGACCGGTCCGGAAGATTGATGACAAATTCTCTCGTCTTTTTCAGTATGTCATACGAATACCGCTCTTTCCGCACCGAAATGGAAACCATCGGCGGATCCGAGCAGACCGTTCCCGCCCATGCCACCGTGATGATGTTCGGCTTTTCGCCGGGGAGTCCGCAGCTGACCATAACGGGCGGCGCGGGATAGAGAAAATTGCCGGGCTTCGGAAATACCGTTTTCCCGGTCTGCTCCGCTTCCGTCTGCGGAACGGGGTTTCTTCTTTTATTTTTTTCAGTCATCCGGATGTCCCTCATACCAGGCCAGTTCCTGTTCCGACCCTTCTTTCAGAAGATTGTGGATCCTGCAGTAGGCGAGGAATTTCTCCTGCCCTTCTTTTCCGTCCAGAAGCGTCGTATAAGCGCCTTCTCTCGTTTCCATATAGCAGTGCAGCGCTTTCCTTCCGATTCTTCCCCGCAGCGGATCGATCACCGTTCTTCGTCTGAGTCTGATTTTCTTAATGTGATCGAGCGGCAGAACGATATCTCCCCTCAGTTTCCGGGAAATGGTGACCTTTCTCGGATTGACCGTGATCACTTCCGACCCGTCCGCGAACAGATTCCATCCCAGCATGACGGCCGCCATTCCGAGAATAAAGACGATCGCCTTCCACCACCGGCCTTCCACCGTCTGCGCGTTAAAGAAGGAAGGAGTGAGGAACCACACCGCGGCGAGACCCGCGAGAAAGAACAGGACGCCGCCGGCCATGAGCGCAATCTGCCGCGCTTTCGGCTCTTTCATGACAAATTCATTTGCTGCAACCGTCTTTTTTTCCGCCATATCCTACCTCTGCGCCTCCTGTCCCGCGGGCATTTTCCACCTCCCGCGGAATGCCTGAAAATGCAGGAAACGTGTGCATTTTCAGCAAAAAGACTTCTTCTAAATAATAATATCTTATGTTACACTAAAATCGTATCGGATACAAGTTTCCGCCCTTTCATTCACTTTTTACAAGCAATCAATGCGGAGGATATTGTTATGTTTTGTCCACACTGCGGCGCGCAAATACCAAATACCGCGAAATTCTGTGCCAAATGCGGCAGCCCGATTCCTCAGGCCGGACCTTCCGGGAACAGACCGGAACAGGCCGGGATGAATCCGTCTCCCGCGCAGCCGGCAGCTTCCGGACGTCCGGTCAGCAGCGTTCCTTCCGGAAACGCGATGCCGCCGAAAAAGCCGTCCTTCTGGTCCCAGGTTCCGCTCTTCGCGAAAATTCTCATCCCGACACTGGCAGTCATCGCGCTGGCATTGATCGGGATCCTGCTCTTTACCGAGAAGAAGAACCCGTCAAAGCCTCAGGACACCGCGGAAAATGTCGCTGTGGACGACGCCGCGCAGAGCACGGGGGAGACGCCGGGCACCGAAGGCACCGCGGGGGAAGAATCTTCCCAGCTGCCGGTGGAGATCCTGCCCGGAACCGCCGCCGCGGAAGTGACGGACGAGAACGGCACGACCCAGGTGATCACCGTGGAAGCCCTGCCGCGTCCCTCTTTCCTTAACGGACTCCGCTATCTCAGCACGACGCCGACGGAGACCCCGCAGGTCCCCGCCTATCAGCTGGCCTCGGATTTCAGCAACATTGACAACAGCGACCTCTATCTCAGCGATGAACAGAAAGCCTCCCTTCTCGCAAACAACTTTGTCATCAGCGCGGAGAGCGGCGGATATGAATTCTATGAGACTTACGAGATGAACCGCTACATGCAAAGACCCAGCTTCGTGACCACAGACTCAATGATGCATGTCTATCATCTCTATTTCAGCCATCTCATGAAAAATACGGAGCGGAACTATCTCTCCGCTTCCCTCGCGCAGCTCGCGAACGGAATGCTCACGAAGAGTGCCGCCCAGCTCGAGGCGCTCCGGGGCACGGAATGGGAAGAGGCAGCTCTCCTCAATACCGCTTTCTTTGCAGTCGGTGCGGCGCTTCTCGACCAGCCCGTGCAGATCCCGCAGGATGTTTCAGATCTCGCGCAGAAAGAACTGGCGCTGATCAGCGAGGCCGCAGGCGCGCAGCCGTCCCCGCTTATGAATCATCACGGACCGAGTCCGGAGATCCTGGAAGACTACAGCCAGTACATCGTCCGCGGCTATTATGAAGGCGATGCGCAGCTTGAAAAATATTTCCGCGCCATGATGTGGTTCGGCCGCATGAATTTCCTCCAGAGCGATGAGACAACAGACCGGGCGGCACTTCTTATGACGCTCAGCATTGACGATGAGACGCGTCCACTCTGGGAGGCAATCTACTCCGTCACAAGCTTTTTCGCGGGAGCGAGCGATGATTCCGGTTATTACGAGTACCGGCCGATCATTGACTCCGCTTACGGCGCTTCTGTCACCGCAGCGGATCTTCCGGGAAAGGATGACGCCTGGGCGCAGTATCACGCCCTGACCGCCACGATGGAGCCCCCGAAGATCAATTCCGTCCCCGTGAAAGACAACGGAGAAGGCACGGACCACGTCGCGGAAAATAAGGGCTTCCGCTTCATGGGGCAGCGCTTTTCCATCGACGCGACCGTTTTCCAGAATCTTCTCTACAATAAAGTCGGTGCCAACAGTGAAGGTACAAACCGCATGCTTCCGGATGCTCTGGATATTCCGGCGGCCTTCGGCTCCAATGCAGCTCTCTCCATTCTGGACAGCCGCGGCAATAATGATTATGCGGGCTACTCGGAAAATATGACGGAGATCCGCAGCGCCGTGCTGGAACTTCCGGACGATATGTGGAACGCAAGTCTTTACAGCAAATGGCTCGATACGCTGCGTCCTCTTCTGGAAGAGCGCGGCGAGGGCTACCCGATGTTCATGCAGAGCAATGCGTGGGCCCGCAAGAACCTCCAGACCTTCCTCGGAAGCTACGCCGAACTCAAGCACGACACCGTGCTTTATTCGAAACAGGTCATGGTCGAGATGGGCGGCGATGATTTCGGCGTCAAGGACGACCGCGGCTATGTCGAGCCCGAGCCGGTCCTCTTCGGAAAACTTTCCGACCTCACACAGGCCACCGCGGACGGTCTCGCCTCCTACGGACTGCTGGACGCGGAAGATGCCGACAATCTCGCGAGACTCGCCTCCCTGGCCGACCAGCTGCGCGTGATCGCGGAAAAGGAGCTCCGGAACGAACTTCCGACCGACGAGGAATTTGAACTGATCCGCTCCTACGGCGGACAGCTTGAGCATTTCTGGGAAGAAGTCTACAAAGACGAGAGCACCTCGGAGCGCTTCACGAGCCGTGATTTCCCGGCAGCTATCGTCACGGACGTCGCCACGGATCCGAACGGCACCTGCCTCGAGCTCGGAACCGGCCAGACCGGAGCGATCTACGTCGTTGTCCCGGTAGACGGCTCCATCCGTATTGCCGTCGGAACGGTCTACAGCTTCTATCAGTTCCCGCATCCGACCTCCGACCGTCTGACCGACACCAAGTGGCGCCTCATGATGGGCATTGAAATGAATGACGCCGGCAGTTACAATGAACCGGCCTACCGCCTCGAAGACTGGACCGATGATTTCACGATCAACTGGAGAGACCTCTACTGATAACAGGAAGAAAAGAAAAAACCGCAGCGTGACTGCTGCGGTTTTTTTAGCTGTTCTCATGATCTGCGCTGTGTCCGGTCTGATCCTTTTGCTCTGGCTCCGGGGCGCTTTTCTCCCCCGCTGGATCCGCTGGTATGACAAAGAAGTCCCGATCCACACCTACGAGCCTCACCCTCTGTATACGGATCCCGGCTATACGGGGACCGTCACCGGAGAAGCGCTGCTCACTCTTTCCGGGCGGAGAGTAACGATTTTCGAAGAGGGCCCGGCAGAACCGGCTTCCGGGAGAAATGACCCCGAAAAGGCCGAAGATCCGTCTTCTCGGGAACAACCTGCCGCTCAGACAGTGTCATCTTCTGTATATACTTCCCCGTCCGAATGGTATATCTCCGACGCCGCTGCCGCGGATCTCACCGGAGACGGCATCGAGGAGATCCTCCTTCTCGTCTGGAAGCGCGGGCACTTCGGCGGCGTTCTCCCCTTCTGGGTCAAGAGCGATGACGCCGGTTTTTCCCAGCATCTCTACATATTTGCTTACCAGGAAGGAACGCTCCGGCCCGTCTGGATGGCCTCTAAAATGCCCTCCGACGTACAGGATTTTTCCGTCACGGAGGACGGTTCGGTCCGGCTTGTCACGCCGGACGGGGAAGAATCCTTCTGGCGGTGGGAGCACTGGGGGTTAAAATTACAGGAGAACCGGTAACGGTTCTCCTGTCTCATTTATTTATCCTTTTCGGACGCCCGGACTGCAGACATCTCTTTCTGATTTTTCCGCCTGATTCTTACATTTCCGGATCATTCCACGCCGTACAGCGCCAGGAATTCCTCCAGGCAGAGATTATTTTCCTTAATATACTTCGCCGCCTCTTTTCCGACATACCGGAAATGCCACGGCTCATAAATGATATCGGTGATCTCCTGTTTGTCCTCCGGATAGCGGAGAATGAAGCCGTACTGCTCGCAGTGGGCGTTCAGCCACTGAAATGTCTCCGTCTGTTCCAGGACCGAGGGTGTCTTGGGAGAACGGTAAACATCCGTGATATCACAGCAGAGCCCGGTCTGATGTTCGCTGGTCCCCGGCGGCAGAACGATCTTCGCCGCTTCCTCATAGCCGTAGTCCTCCACCTTGGCGTCAAACAGGGATTTCTGTTCATCATAGGAGCGGTAACCGGAAGAAAGATATACTTCGTACCCCTCGTCCTCACAGTCCACCGCAAATGAATACAGCGAATCCGCGACTCTCGAATCCATCGGGATCTCCCTCGATCCCACATGGGAGATCTCCGGCGGCGCATAGCCGTCCGGAAGCGGGTGATCCGCGCTGGCCAGGATATATTCCCAGCTCGTCACATCGATATCGGGGGGTGCCGGAAGTCCCTGTGCAGAGGCTCTGTCAACTGCTTCAAGATAAGGATCTTTGATCTCCTCCGCAGCGATCACCGGGACATCACCTGTCTCTTGGGCGTCTGCATTTTCCCCTTCACTGCCGTATCCGTCAAGTGTCGCCACAACGTCGGACACTTCTTCGTCATCAATCAGTTCGTCCTGCGAGGACGAGGCCTTTTTCCCGCATCCGCCGGCGAGCATTGCCGTGAGCGTCAGCATCAGCAGAAAATAGATCACTTTTTTCATCGGAATCATTTCTTTACCTCCGAAGTCTTTATCCCGAACAGATAATCCGTTTTATTCCAAAGAATAAAACGGACTGACAGCCGCTCAGATCTTAAAGCGGTAGCACGCCTTCGGCCGCCCGGTTTATACCTAAAATGCCAGTTTTCCTTTATTTTACGCGGTTTCTTACCCGTCCGGATTTTAGGAGATTTTATGCTTTACCCACACCGTGAAGACCGTTTTAAGAATTTTGGTAGTTTTCGCGGTAGTTTTTCTGCCAGAAAAACTATATGTATATAATCAGGGGTTTGCAGAACGGATCGGCGCCCCTGTTGTTTTATCATT
>SVDL01000166.1 GCA_015057835.1 Lachnospiraceae bacterium | reverse complement strand
AGGGACGTGCTCCCGACATTGCTTACCAGTATTTTCATGGATTCTTCTGCTCCTTTCTCTGTCAGATATATTCCGGGATTTGATCCGTGTAAAAACTCTGTGCCGCTGTTTTCTCCCGGTACGGTTCCGCTTCCGGCAGCGCAAGAAACCTTTCGATCACTCCGCAGTCCTCCCACATGTGCATCGGGTAGATCCGGTCCGCATCCGCATATTTCCCGAAATCCAGGATGCCGTCCTGTGCATGGTTTTCGAGTCTCGGATCAAGAGGAATAAAAGCCGCGTCAAAATGCCTGCCCCGAATCGTTTCCATTTCCGCATGATACTCTTCTATAAGCGCAAGGCTGTCCGGTTCTTCGTCCCAGTGCCAGTTGTTAAGGTCGCCGGCGTGATAAAGCATTCTGATTTTATTATTATCCGAAACACTTATAATAAATGCCGTTCCCGAATCGTTGGAGCGGAGCGTTTCCACCCGGATCCGCTCATCGGACCATGTCGTCCGGGGATCCATGACAGCTGTCTTCAGAGATTCCGGGATACGGAGATGCTGCGGAATGTCGGATGCAAGCACATATGTCACAAAGGGATACTCTTCAGCGAGAGAAAATACCTTTTTCGAGAAATGATCCTGATGAAAGTGACTCGCAAAAACATACAGCGGTTTTCCGGGATCGACCGACGGGATCTCCCCGCGGTAATAGTCAAACAGCATCGAGCATCCGCTTGTTTCGACAAGAAATGAGCTGTGCGCAATATAGGATATTTTCATGAATTCCTCCGGATAAAGATACTTTCATCAGTTCAGAGAATATCATACACTAAAACTGCCTGAAAGTGTTATAATCCAGCTTATCAATTCATTAAACAGACAACAGGAGCAGATTGTATGAGACTTGCTGTCATGCTGTGCATTTACTGCGTTATTACCGCCGCCGGGCTTCTTCTTCTGCGCGGGCCCCTGAAAAGGGTGCTGGGCGACGGGAAGGCCTCCCGCTTTTTTGGAAAACTGATCTTTGCAGTTCTGCTCGTCATGATTGCTTTTCCCGTTGCCGGCGGTCTTGTGCCTTTCGGTCCCGCATGTTTCTTCTTTCAGAAGTGGGGAAATATTTTCATTGGATTTTTTATATATTTCTTTGGCTGTCTCCTGATCGTCCGAACACTTCTTCTGCCGGTGCATCTTGTGCACCGCATCCGGAAGCATTCCGCGTGGAAGCCCTCCCGGGCAGCCTCTTCTGCCCTGGTCTTCGGACTACTCGCGCTTTCCGTTTTTACAAATGTCCTGGGATACCGGACAGCGCGCGATGTCCGCGTGACGAATTATACACTGCCGAAAGAGACCCTTGGGCAGACAGAATCCCGGCGGATCATTCTGATCGGCGACCTGCATATCGGCGTCAATTCCGTTACACAGCTCTACCGGGACACGGTGGACCTCATCAATGAACAGGACGCAGACCTTATTCTGATTGCAGGAGATATCCTTACCAGCACCTACGAAGGAATGGGGGATCCGGAGGCCTGCGCATCGATCCTCTCGGAAATGCAGTCTTCCTCCGGAAATTATGTCGTCTACGGAAATCACGATGTCGAAGAACCCCTTCTCGGTGGATTTTCCACCATCGGTCCGGAAAATGCCGTACGACACCCTGAAATAGAAGGGTTCCTGAAAAAATGCGGCTGGGAACTGCTCACCGACGAAGTTGTCTCTCTCCCGGGCTGGAACGGTCTTTATCTGGCCGGAAGACGGGATGAAAGCCGGCCGGGCGACGGCGTCAGGGAGCGGATGCCCCTTAAGGAACTCCTCACGGGAATTGATCCGTCGTCCCCGATCCTTCTTATTCAGCATGAACCCTCAGACCTCGAAGAACTTGATTCTCTCGGCGTCGATCTCTCTGTCAGCGGTCATACCCATGACGGACAGATCTTTCCGGGAAATATTATCTCCCGAATGTTTGTTCCTCTCTCCTACGGACTGGAATCTTACGGAAAAAGCCTTGCGCTGGTGACCTCGGGCATCGGTTTCTACGGACCGCCGATCCGTGTCGGTACAATTAGTGAAATTGTTGTGATAGATCTGATCTGACGGAGGTATCTTCAATGAGCATGACTGTTACGGGTACAAACCGAAAAGAATGGAAGCAAAACGCCCGAAGAGTGCTGCGGACGCATTATCTGCTTCTTGTAGTACTCTGCCTGATCATTGCCTGTTTCGGGACAGAATACAATTATATGGTCGACAATGCGGGGAGTTATTATGAGCTGGTCACCGGGAAACCGCTGGAAAACGGAAACACACTTAAGCTGAATCCCCATAAAACACGTGAAAAAGTACTGGGCGACCTGATCGAGGACAATACCGAAGCCGGAAATGCAGACGCCGCGCAGCAGCTGGAAGCTTACCGGGACGGGGAAATAACCGGAGAGATTCTGGGAAGAAACAGGGGTATTTTCGCGACATTTGCCAATCTTTTCTCTTCCGGAAAGCTTTATATGATCATTTTTGGCGGCCTGCACTCTATCATCCACTCCTCACGGTTCGCCTCCGCTTTTCTCGTACTTGTCGTGATGCTGGCCGATCTTGCCGTCTGGATCTTTCTGAAAAACATGATCAGCGCAATCCTGCGCCGCATGTTTCTGGAGGCGCGTACGTACGAGGTCGTCCCTGTATCGCATATCCTCCACTTTAAGCTGCTCGGCCGGTGGGTCCGGACAGCTATGACTCTGCTTGTCGTATATATTTTCGAATTGCTGTGGTGGGTAACGATCATCGGCGGCGTCATCAAGCATTATTCCTATCATCTGGTTCCGTTTATTGTCGCTGAAAATCCCGATATCAAGCCTCTCGAAGCGATCCGCCTCTCACGCCGCATGATGAAGGGTCATAAGATGGAATGTTTTTTCATTGATCTCTCTTATATCGGCTGGGCGATCCTCGGTCTCATTACGTTCGGACTGACTGATGTTTTCTGGGCTGTTCCCTACAAGATCGCGGCGAAGACGGAATTTTACGCAGCCATCCGGTTCGCGTCCAAAAATGCTTCTTTAGAGGGAACGGACAGGCTGAATGACCGGTATCTCTATGAGACCGCAGACGAACAGCTTCTCCGCAGCACTTATCAAAACATCGAGGAAACGAAAAAGTATATCGATGAGCACCGCGTGACCCTTGAGGGAAAGAGAGCCTTCTTTGCAAAGAACTTCGGACTCTGGACGGGCA
>SVDL01000165.1 GCA_015057835.1 Lachnospiraceae bacterium | reverse complement strand
CAGTTTCTTTCCGTTTACTTTGACGGCGGAATACATCGGAGGAAGCTGTTCAAGTACTCCTGTAAAGGAACGCACAGCCTCTGCGATCTCTTCCTCTGTCACCTGTACGGGCGCGGAGGAAAGAATTTCACCGCTGATATCCTGTGTATCGGTCGTAATGCCGAGACGCATCACCGCATGATACGTCTTCTCATGTGCGGTCAGCAGATCGACGAGTTTTGTGGCGTGTCCCGCGCAGACAACAAGAACGCCCTCCGCATCAGGATCGAGCGTTCCGCAGTGACCGATCTTCTTTTCATGAAGAATGCCCCGCAGGACCGCCACCACATCAAATGACGTGTAGCCTTTTTCCTTGCGGACATTAATAATTCCGTCCATCCGGTCTCTCCGAGATCTGCTGTATTTTCCGGAAATACAGCATTAATAATAATTCAGGCAGACTTATGATAAAAAGCCGTTCCGCCGGAGTTCCTCCTCAACGGCCGGCATGATGATTTCTTCCGCATTTTCAGGAAGAACGGGAAGCGTGCATCCGGCAGCATGGACGTGTCCGCCCCCGCGGAACATCTGGGCGATCCGGCTCACATCCGCCGTGGTGGAACTTCTCATGCTCACTTTGCAGGTGCCGGCATCCGACGGATATATAAAAACAGCGATCTCTGCTCCGTACGTCAGCTTCATCTGTGCTGAAATGCCGTCGAGGCCAGTTTTATCCGCGCCGCATGTGTCAAGATCTTCCTGCGTAATATATGCGTAAACGCATTTTCCGCCGTAAAGACTCCTCATCTTATAGAGAACGCACCCGAGAATGCGCGCCTCAATGAACGTGCGCACGAAGAAAGAATTCTGCACGATATCCGTAAAGGGGATCCCTTTTTCCATGAGCTCTCCGGCGATCTGCATGGTTCTCTTACCTGTGGAGCTGTATTGAAATACTCCCGAATCATGGACAATACCGGTATATATAGCCTCGGCGGTATCCCTGCTGACGCGTTCCGGATCGAGAAGCGTATAGAGCACTTCCGATGCGCTGCTCGCATCAGGTTCGATAATATTGACATCCGCAAATCCGGAGTTGCTGATATGATGATCGATGCACACGGTATGTTTCCCCGCGCGCAGAAGATCCTCCGAGACGCCGATGCGGTCCACGGAACTCACATCCAGTAAAAAGACCCGGTCAAAGGTCTCACCGGAATAGTTTCTTTTTGCGGATTCCGTGCCCTTCAGATATTGAAAAACCGTTTTAAACTCTTCCAGATACAGATCCACTTTTATATCCGGATAATTATCCTTTATATAAGAATACAGACCGCAGCAGGATCCGACACAGTCTCCGTCCGGATTCAGATGCCCTGCGATCGCAGCCCGGCTTATATTATTAAGGTAATCATCAATTTTCAGGCTCATCGGAAATCTCCGTCTTTCTTATTCTTCTTTTCTTCTGGAGCTTACTCTTTGTCTTCTTCTGCAGCACTTTGTTCCGCATCCGACGGAACCCCGGCAATGTCGTCCGAACTGAAGGTCCCGTTCCTGTGCATCTCATCGAGAATACCCGCAATATGCGTTCCGTATTCGATGGAGCGGTCCGCTATAAAGATCAGTTCCGGAGTATTCCTGAGGTTCAGATTCTGCGCCAGCATACGGCGGAGAAATCCCCTGCAGGCATTCAGTCCTTCCATTGTAGTCGCGAGAGCTTCTTCCCCTCCGAGCACGCTTATGTAGACCTTACAGGATTTCAGATCCGTGGTTGTGTCGGCGCCGGTGACAGAAGTCATCATGCCTACGCGGGGGTCTTTCACCTCACTGCGGATGATCTCAGAGAGTTCTCTCACGATCTCCTGATTGATTCTGGTCAGCTTGACGCTGTTCTTTCTCATAATATTTTCCTTTTCATACACGGCGCTGCGCCCGGGTGTTCTTTCACCCTGACGCAGCGTCATCGAGAGATTATTTACTGCTGTTCTACCTGGACCATCTTGTATGCTTCCACGATATCGTCCACTTCGAAATCATTAAAGCCGTCAAATACAAGACCGCACTCATAGCCTTCGCGGACTTCCTTGACATCGTCCTTGAAGCGCTTCAGGGAGGCGAGATCGCCGTCGTAAATGACTTCATCGTTGTGACGGATCCGGATCTTGCACTTTCTTTCAAATGTGCCGTCGGTGACGTAACTGCCGGCGATGCTGCCGATGCCGGAAGCTTTGAAGATCTGGCGGATCTGCGCGTGGCCGAGGATCTTCTCCTCAAATACGGCAGCTCTCATGCCTTTCAGCGCACGTTCGACATCATCGATCACCTGGTAAATGACACTGTAAAGACGGATCTCGATATTGTTCTGCTCTGCGATGGATTTCGCCGTCGCGTCCGCCTTGACATTGAATCCGAGGATCAGAGCGCCGGATGCGGCCGCCAGATTGACATCGGATTCGGAGACGTTGCCGACTGCCCCGTGAATGACTTTGACGACGACTTCGTCGTTCGAGAGTTTCAGGAGGCTCTGGGAAACCGCTTCCACGGATCCCTGCACATCTGCTTTGACAATAAGCGGAAGTTCCTTGAGGTTGCCTTCCTGGATCCGGTTGAAGACGTCTTCGAGAGACATCTGGGACTGTGTTGCTTCCAGCAGTGTCTTCTTGTTTTCGGTCACAAATGTCGCGGCAAAGCTCTTGGCTTCCTTATCGCTGTCAAGGGCGACGAGGACTTCTCCCGCCCCCGGCACCGCGTTGAGACCGATGATCTCGACCGGCATGGAGGGCGTCGCCTTCTTGACCTGTCTTCCTTTATCATCCGTCATGGCGCGGACTTTACCGGAGGATGCGCCGCAGGCGATAAAGTCGCCCTGGCGGAGCGTACCCTTCTGGACAAGGATCGTTGCCACCGGGCCGCGGCCGCGGTCGAGTTTTGCTTCCAGGACAAGGCCGCGGGCGTTGCGGTTCGGATTCGCTTTCAGTTCTTTTACTTCCGCCGCGAGAAGGATCATTTCGAGAAGGTTCTCGATCCCTTCATGTGTCTTCGCGGAAACTGGGCAGAAAATCGTCTGTCCGCCCCACTCCTCCGGAATCAGCTGGTAATCAGCCAGTTCCTGTTTTACGCGGTCGATGTTCGCGGCCGGTTTATCGATCTTATTGATCGCGACGATGATCTCGACGCCGGCAGCTTTTGCGTGGTTAATAGCTTCGACAGTCTGCGGCATGACGCCGTCATCCGCCGCGACAACAAGTACGGCGATATCCGTCGAATTGGCTCCGCGCATACGCATCGCTG
>SVDL01000164.1 GCA_015057835.1 Lachnospiraceae bacterium | reverse complement strand
CAGCGAGATGTCTGAAGAGAACCTGAAGAAAGCTTACGGAAGCGGCTCTTCTGGAAAAAAATAGGTGAAGAAACAGATGAAGTTATCATTTTTATCAGCTCTTTATATGCGCTATCCGCTTGAGAAGGCATTTGAGGCGGCTGCCCGTCAGGGGTATGACGGTGTGGAGGTCTGGGGAGGCCGGCCGCATGCCTACGGTCCGGATGTCGATGAGCGGAGAGCGGAGGAGATCCGCGGCTATGCGGAGAAATACAATCTGGAGATTCCGATGTTCTGCGCGGAACTGCTGTCGTATCCTTACAACATCGCGTCGACGGACGCAAAAGAGCGGAAAGAAACGACAGAGTACCTGAAGCAGAGCCTTGATGCAGCGGCCCGGATCGGTGCACCCGGGATGCTGATAACGGTCGGGCATGCCGGTTACGGGACGAACCGGAAAGACAACTTCCGCAATATTGTCGGCGTCATGAAGGAACTTGCGGAGCACGCACAGAAGCGGGAAGTCGACATTGTCGTGGAGCCGCTGACAGTGCAAGAGAGCAACACGATCGTGTTTCTTGATGATGTGCTGGAGCTTTTCGATGCCGTGGGAAGCGACCGCGTCAAAAGCATGCTGGACACGGTTATGCCGATGACAAACTGGGAGACTTACACGGAGTACTTTGAAAAACTCGGTGTCGGAAGAAAGCTGGCGTATATTCACCTGGAAGATTCGAGCGGCGTGGATCAGTACCACAAGCCAATCGGAACCGGTATACTGGACTTCGATGAGATCTTTGCCCTGATCCGGAAATACGGGTATGACGGCTGGATTTCTCTTGAGCTGATCTCCTCTTACATTCGGGAACCGGAGATGGCATCCGGAATGGAGATCCGAAAAGTTCGAAGATTTATGAACGGATGCTGAAGGAAACAGTGTCCGCAGCGTGACTCCCGCACCGGCGGGATATTAAAAAAGCAGTTGTTTTCCCGATGAGACCGGGTTCATGAGACGGGAACCTTCGAATCAAAGGGGAAACATACTGCGGCAGTTACTCGAAACAAAAACGAAACTTCAACTTATCTTTGGTATTCTTTGCGGAATGATGTATAATGACAGATATCTCGGAAACGCAGACACGGCATATGGCTATGTGGAGTGTGGAACTATCATGATCAAAGGAGATCGATTGGCAAAGATCAAAGAGATTCTGTACAATGTCAATTCTGTGAAGGTTGACGAACTGGCGTCTCTTATGAATGTCTCCCTTGTGACAATCCGTCACGATCTCAGCGAGCTGGAAAAGGAAGGGTTCGCGACAAGAATTCACGGCGGTGCGATCATTAACGAGGACAAAAAGGTCAGCATGCCGAATTTCTATCTCAGCAAGGACCTGGAGGATGTCGTTTCAAAGAATATCATCATCCCTCTCAGTGCGGAGCGGAAGATCGGCATGATCGCCCGGGATCTGATCAAGGAGAACTCCTGGATCTTTCTCGGCTGCGGAAGCACATGTGCGGGCATCGCGCATATGCTTGTGGACCGCCAGGTGAATGTCGTCACGAACAGCGTGCTGGTTGCGACCATTCTGTCGCAGAATCCACGGGCTATGGTGCTTGTGACTGGCGGCTATCTGTCCGGCAGCTATCGCTCGTATATGGCAGGGGATATCTTTGAGCAGGCTCTTGCGAATATCCGGGTCGATATTGCGTTTTTCGGCACGGCGGCCATTAATTTTGAAAGAGGCTTTTCGGTTCAGGGAGTCGAGGAGAAGAGCATTTACTGCTCCGTCAGGAAGATTGCGCGCCGCATGGCGATTGTCGCAAGCACCTATAAGTACGGAAAAGATTCCTATTTCACGCTTGCGAATCTCGATGAGCCGGATCTCATTATCGCGGAAGCGGATCCTCCGGAAGAATACAAAAGATATTTTGAGGAACATCAGATCTCCCTTGCGACGCGGGCGGAGGAAATGAGGTTATCAGAATATGAACAAACAGGAGATGCTCCGTAATACATTTGGCACAGAAAAACCCATCATTGCACTGCTTCATATCGATCCGCTGCCCGGTGATCCCTTGTATGATTATGACCGGTCTGTTGATCAGATCGTGGAAACGGTCCGCACGGACGCCGCAAATCTGATCGCCGGGGGCGTCGATGCCATTCTTTTTTCCAACGAGTTCAGCATGCCGTATCAGAACGCGGTGTCTCACGCTGTAACATCTTCCATGGCTTATATTATCGGACAGGTACGGAATGAAATCACGGTTCCGTTCGGCGTGCATGTCATCTCCGACGGCGCGGCCACGATAGAACTGGCTGCCGCGACCGGGGCCTCTTTTGTGCGCGGGATTTTCACCGGCGCGTATGTCGGCGAGTGCGGCATCAAAGAGACCGATATTGCAGCGGCTCTGCGCAGGAAGAAGGAGCTGCGTCTGGATCATCTGCGTATGTTTTATATGGTGAATGCGGAAGCAGATGCGTATCTCAACGACCGTCCGCTTTCGACGATCGTGAATTCCCTCATCTTCAAATGCAAACCGGACGGAATCGCTCTTTCCGGGCTTCACGCGGGGGAAGAGGCGGATGACCGGATGCTGGATGATCTGTCGGCAGCAGCCGGCGGAGTGGCTGTATTTGCCAATACGGGCTGCACGAAGGATAACGTGGCGGAAAAACTGCAGCACTGCGACGGCGCGTTTGTCGGAACCGGATTCAAGGTGGACGGAAAATTTGAGAATCACACGGATCCGGAACGAATCCGCGCGTTTATGGATATTGTGAAGGCAGCGAGAAGATGAAGTATTATCTGGGCGTAGACGTAGGTTCCTCCGGGAGCAAAGCGACGCTTCTGGACGAACATTTCCAAATTGTAACAGTCCGTTCCGTGACGCATGATCTTCAAAATCCGAAACCGGGGTATTTTGAACATGATGCTGAGAAAGTGTGGTGGGGCGATCTGTGCGCGCTTACGCGCGGAATCCTCACGGAATGCGGTCTGCGCGGCGAGGAGATCGCAGCTGTCGGGTGCAGCGCACTCGGGGCGGATCTCGTTCCGGTGGACCGGGACTGCATGCCGCTCCGGAACGCCATTCTTTACGGAATCGATTCCCGCGCATCGGAGGAGATCGCTTATCTGAACCGGAAGTACGGGGAGGAGAAGGTTCTGGCATTCAATGGGCGGCCGCTCTGCTCGAATGACATTCCGCCCAAGATGCTCTGGCTTAAAAACAATGAGCCGGAGATCCATGAGAAGGCATACAAGCTGCTGACGGCTTCATCCTTAAT
>SVDL01000065.1 GCA_015057835.1 Lachnospiraceae bacterium | reverse complement strand
TGGGAGAGTACATCTGCAGGAGAAATCTCTTCGGAAACCGGGCAGACTAAAACTTCCCTTTCGATTGAAGAGATGTTCCATCCCATGATCGAGGAGCCTGTTCCCAACAGCTTTTCCATGAGCGGGGGAAATCTCGTGACCGGGTCCAATGCCTCCGGTAAATCGACATTTCTTAAAAACTGCGCTATTTGTGCAGTCCTTGCGCAGGGAATCGGTACCGTACCGGCAAAACAGTATCGCGCGGATTTCATGAAGGTGATGAGTTCCATGGCGCTCTCCGATAATCTCGCGGCGAAAGAGAGTTATTTTATTGTCGAACTAAAATCGATTAAGAGGATCCTTGACGAAGCCGATCAGGAAGGTAAAGTGCTGTGTCTGATCGATGAGGTGCTCCGCGGAACCAATACCGTAGAGAGAATAGCCGCTTCCTCAAGGATCCTGGAAGATCTGGACCGGCCGAATGTGCTCGCATTTGCCGCGACGCATGATATTGAGCTGTCCTATCTTTTGGAGCCGGGATTTACGAACTGGCATTTCGAGGAGAGCGTGACGGATGAAGAGGTGACATTTGACTATAAGCTCCGCGAAGGAAGGGCCACGTCGAGGAACGCGATCCGGCTCCTGAAAGTGATGGGATTTGAGGAGAAGATCGTAGAAGGCTCCAGAAAACGGGCGGAACGGTTCGATACGGACGGCGTATGGGAGTGAGAGGAAGCATTTCTTGGATAAACTATTTGTAAAAATCTATTCTGACGGCTCCGCGAGAGGAAATCCTGACGGCCCGGGAGGGTATGGAACCGTTCTCCAGTTTACGGACAGCAAAGGAAACCTGCATGAGCGTGAACTTTCCTGCGGCTATGAAAAAACGACGAATAACCGCATGGAACTCATGGGGGCCATCGCGGGACTGGAAGCGCTGACAAAACCCTGCAGCGTAGAAATGTACTCGGATTCCAAATATCTGACGGATGCTTTCAACCAGCACTGGATCGAGAACTGGCTGAAGAGAGGATGGAAGAAATCCGATAAATCGCCTGTCCTCAACGTGGACCTCTGGGAACGGCTCCTGAAAGCGATGGAACCGCATGAGGTCAACTGGATCTGGGTGAAAGGCCATGCCGGCAATCCGGTCAATGAGCGCTGCGATAAACTGGCGACTTCGGCGGCGGACGGAATGAAGAAGGAACCGCAGTGACAGGTATTATTATTTAGCAGAAAGCCGTCCGGTAATGCAAACGATTTGAAGAGCATTACCGGGGGCTTCTTTTTTTGTACACGCTTATTGCTGAGGAATCCAGAGAGAGCCTCCCGCAAGCAGACCCCTCATGAAGATCCCAACGTAATCGTTTAAAATAATTGAATTATTTTTAAGAATCCTCTTGCATTTGCTGCATCATTATGCTATGTTTACTACGACAGACATAGTACGACAGGCGTTGCAACGACTGTCGAATAAGAAACCGGAAAGTGAAGGTGAAAGAGTGGCAGGAATCAGCAGTGACATCATACGGGGGTACAACGATACGATGATCCTGTATCTGCTTCTCGACCGGCCGTCCTACGGATATGAGATCTCCAAAATGATCCGTATGATGACGGACGGGAAGTACATCATGAAAGAGACGACGCTGTACTCGGCGTTCACACGGATGGAAAAGAACGGGTACATCGAAGCTTTCTCCATGAACGCGGAGAACGGAAAAAGAAGAACGTATTACAGGATCACGGACGCAGGACGCGCGTATTATGAAGAAAAAAGACAGGAGTGGGGACTCACGAAAGATGTTGTTGAGCGGTTTATAGCTCCTGACGGAAGACGGAAAATAGCACAGAATATCCGCCTGTGACAAAGGAAAACACAGCACAGAACAACCAACTGTGACAAAGGAAAACACAGCACAGAACATCCGCCTGTAACGGACGGGAAAGGAAGCAAATGGAGACCATCAGAAACTATCTTGAATCGATGTTCCGCAGCATGCCGAACACGCCGGAAGTGCGCCGGGCAAAAGATGAACTCTTACAGATGATGGAAGACAAATATATGGAGCTGATGAGCGAGGGTATGACGGAAAATGCCGCCGTCGGCACCGTAATCTCGGAATTCGGAAATCTTGATGAACTCTCGGAGAGTCTCGGGATCAGTCATTTTCTCCCGGAGAGGATCGAAAATATCGAACGGCAGGGAAGAACCCTTCTGATCGACGAAGTCAAGGATTATCTTAGGGATGACAGAAAGACATGCGTGATCCGGGCACTGGGGATTTTCTGCTTTATTATAAGTCCTACCGGGCCGATCCTCGCAGATGGGATTTTTGGAGGAAGAGGACTGATCGAAGGCATCGGGACCGGAATGCTGTTCCTTCTCGCGGCGGCAGGCGTTTTTCTGATTATTTATGCGGGCAATCTTGAAAAGAAATGGAAATACATCCGAAAGGTACCGTGCTGCATCGATTATTCGACAGCGGCCTGGCTGGAGGAGATGATCACGCAGAATGAGCCGAAAATGAGCATGATCCGTATTCTGGGAATTATCTGCTGCATTCTGGCGCTGGTTCCGGTAGTGGTACTTGACAGCATTCGTATTTTCCATGACTTCTTCTCCGCGATCGGAACAGTCCTCATGTTTGTGATCGTCGGCATCGGTGTTATGCTGATCCTGTTCAGTTCAGGATACCTGTCGGCAGCGAAAAAGCTGCTTCATCTGAACGATAAGCAGACGATTGGCGGGCAGTATACGAGAATGCAGCAGGAACAGAATGAAAGCGGAAAGAAAGAGGGGTTCCTTTCGGTCTACTGGCCTACCGTAACATGCATATATCTGTGTGCGAGTTTCCTGACATTTTCCTGGGAAATTACATGGATCATCTGGCCGGTGGCCGCGATCATTCACAGCGTGATCAAGATGAACCGGAAAGCCGCGATGAACCGGTAGAAGCCAGGATGAACCGGAAAACCGGCATAAAACAAAAACCTTCATAGAAAAGATATATCTGAAATAAGTAATAGACAACAGCAGAAAGGTATCTGTTATGAGAAAAGCATATCTGGCATTGCTCACCGTTATAACTGTATTCTGCATCATCTTCGGCTCTTACCGGAATCTGGTAATCCGGCATTCTTATCATGAAGCAGAACCGCATCATGAAGCTGAGGAGCGCTATGAAGAGTCAGAAGAATATGAATTGGAAGCGGAACATGAGGGAGAGCCTCCGGAAGAGGATGTTATCTCAGATTACTGTTTCTCTCCGGAGGATGTAAATGAGATCAACATAACGCTCCATGCCGGAAGTCTGGAGATTATGTCGATGGAAGGGGATGTCACTCTTTCAAATGTTCATTCACAGTTCATTGACTGTAAATTTGAAGATGGTGTACTCAGTATTCACGATTTAAATACCTCGGACTGGGACCTGAATGATCCTGCAATCTTTGATGGCGCACCGATTCTGACCTTATACGTTCCATATGATATTCCGGTCAAAAAGCTTCATATTGGGATGAACGCCGGAAATATCACTATTTCCGGTCCGGTGATCGATAATCTTGACATCACATGTGATCTTGGCGATATAAATATTGATTATGTAAGAATGACCGGCCCGGCTTCCATACACGGAAAAATGGGAAATATCTCCATTAACAGCGCGGAATTCACGGAACTCGTTGTGGAAGAGGAAATGGGAGATATTTCCATATATTCGGAGCAAAATCTATCGGAATTTGAAAAGCACTGCGCCATAAGTCTCGGAACATTGAGCGTCAATGGTACGGAAATCGGGCGCAGCTTTGATACGGACGGAGATGCGGGGAGACTTACAGTGACTAATAAGATGGGTGATATCGATCTGAACTGGGAGATGTGACAGGACAAGTGATCCTCCGCTCTGCGAGGGGATCGCTTTTTTTACATTTTCTTTACGAATGTTCCACGTTGTGCTATGATAGGCAACGTGGATTTTTTTCCCGCGGCAAAAGAGCTCCCGGAAAGAAGAACAGATCCACGTAAAAGGAGAAAGGACGGGCGCGAAAGCCCGTAATCGGTTGATAAAATGCAAAAGTACGGTGTAAACGAACTCAGAAAAATGTTCCTCGATTATTTCGAGCAGAAAAACGGCCACCTTGTTATGAAGAGCTTCTCCCTTGTCCCGCACGGCGACAAGAGCGTTCTTCTCATTAACGCGGGCATGACGCCTCTGAAACCTTATTTTACAGGTGCGGAAATTCCGCCGAGAAGGCGCGTCGCCACCTGCCAGAAATGTATCCGCACAGGCGATATTGAAAATGTCGGCAAGACCGCCCGCCACGGCACATTTTTCGAGATGCTCGGAAATTTCTCCTTCGGCGATTATTTTAAGAAGGAAGCGATACACTGGACATGGGAATTCCTGACCGATGTCGTAGGGCTCGATCCGGAGCGCCTGTATCCGTCGGTCTACCTCGATGATGACGAGGCGTATGAGATCTGGAACAAAGAGATCGGCGTTCCGGAGAACAGGATCTACCGTTTCGGAAAAGAAGACAACTTCTGGGAGCACGGCGCAGGTCCCTGCGGCCCCTGCTCGGAAGTATACTATGACCGCGGCGAACAGTACGGCTGCGGAAAACCGGACTGCGCGCCGGGATGCGACTGTGACCGCTACATGGAGATCTGGAACAACGTATTTACCCAGTTTGAAAATGATGGCCACGGCAATTACACGACTCTCTCACAGAAAAACATCGATACCGGCATGGGCCTTGAAAGACTTGCGGTCGCTGTGCAGGATGTGGATTCCATGTTCGACATCGACACGATCCGTGCCCTGCGGGACAAGATCTGTGAAGTGGCAGGAAAGACCTATAAGGCGGATCACGATGACGATGTGTCCATTCGCGTGATTACGGACCATATCCGTTCCGCTACATTTATGATCTCTGACGGCATCACTCCCTCCAACGCGGAGCGCGGCTATGTCCTTAGAAGACTGATCAGGAGAGCTGCCCGCCACGGGAGACGCCTCGGAATCACGGACGCATTCCTTGCGGATCTTTCGAAGACAGTGATCGAGACATCAAAAGAAGGATATCCGGAACTGGAAGAAAAAGCAGGCTTCATTCACGAAGTACTTGCCAGAGAAGAGGCGACCTTCGGAAGGACCATCGACCAGGGCCTCAGCATTCTC
Organism: Lachnospiraceae bacterium; assembly: GCA_015057835.1. Classification (GTDB taxonomy): domain Bacteria; phylum Bacillota; class Clostridia; order Lachnospirales; family Lachnospiraceae; genus Chordicoccus. Next base: position 9,501 of record SVDL01000065.1, on the reverse strand, counting down.
GCCGGTCTTGAAAAGGAAATGAAAGAGAGCGGCGCCACCGTCCTTTCCGGAGACAAGGCATTTGAGCTCTATGATACCTACGGATTCCCGGTCGATCTCACGAAGGATATCCTCGAGGAGAAGGGATACAGCATCGACGAGGAAGCATTTGCCGGATGCATGCAGGAACAGAAGGAAAGAGCCCGCTCGGCCCGCAAGACTTCGAACTACATGGGCGCAGCGGCGACTGTCTACGATGATATTGACAATGCGGTGACGTCCGTATTTACCGGATATGATCATCTTGAGGACGACGGAAAGATCCTCGTCCTGACGACAAAAGTCGATGAGGAAAATTACGGAGAACTGGTGGATGCTCTCGCGGAAGGCGATGAGGGCACCGTGATCACCGACAAAACCCCGTTCTATGCAACCATGGGCGGCCAGGTCGGCGACCAGGGCACCATTTTCGTCGGGGAAAATGCTTTTGCGGTCAAAGAGACGATCCAGCTCCGCGGCGGAAGAGTCGGCCATGTGGGAACCGTGACCAACGGCGTCCTGAGAACCGGCGATACGGCACATCTCGCTGTCGGAGAGAGGCGTGCCGACACCGCGAAGAACCACAGCGCGACACACCTTCTGCAGAAAGCGCTGAAGATCGTCCTCGGCGATCACGTTGAGCAGAAAGGCTCTTATGTCGATCCGGAACGTCTCCGCTTTGACTTTGTCCACTTTAAGCCCATGTCTTCGGAGGAGATCGCGAAAGTCGAGAAGATCGTCAATGACGAGATCCGTGCCGCGCTCGTCGTCAAGACAGACGTCATGGGGATCGACGAAGCGAGAAAGACCGGAGCGATGGCTCTGTTCGGTGAAAAGTACGGCGAGGAAGTCCGCGTCGTTTCCATGGGCGATTTCTCGATCGAGCTGTGCGGCGGCACACATGTCAGGAATACGGCCGATATCGGAATGTTCAAGATCATTTCCGAAAGCGGTATTGCCGCGGGCGTGCGCAGAATTGAAGCGCTCTCCGGACAGGGCGTGCTGAACTATTACGCAGGTGTGGAGAAGAACCTCAATGAAGTCGCAGCTGTCCTGAAAACGAATCCGTCGGAATGCGCGGACCGCGCGGCGCATCTCCTTGCGGAGATCAGGAGCCTCCATTCCGAGATCGAATCCCTGAAGACGAAAATGGCGCAGAACTCCCTCGGAAACGCCGGCAGCGACGTAGAAGAGATCAACGGCGTCAACGTTCTCTGCACGGCGGTGGAAGGCGCGGATATGAACGGCCTGAGGACCCTCTCGGATGAGCTTCGCGCAAAATACGGCGATTCCTTCATCGTTCTCGCCAGCAGCGCGGACGGCAAGGTCAGTCTGGTCGCGGCTGCGACGGACGGAGCGGTCAAAAAAGGCGCCCATGCGGGCAATCTGATCAAAGAGATCGCGAAGATCGTAGGCGGTGGCGGCGGCGGACGCCCGAATATGGCACAGGCCGGCGGCAAGGATGCCTCCAGGATCGCGGACGCTGTCGCAAAGGCTAAAGAAGTCGCCAAAAACCAGCTTGCGTGAATAAAAAAATCCATTGACGAATCCGGGAAATCTGTTATAATCAACGATGTGCGTTAATGAAACAGGTAAAAAACCCTTGATCCCGCAGGATACGCACAAAATGTAACCGGAGGGAGGGTAGAAGATATGGCAAATGTAATCGTTAAAGAGAATGAGACTCTTGACAGCGCTCTCAGAAGATTTAAGAGAAGCTGCGCGAAAGCCGGCATCCAGCAGGAGATCCGCAAAAGAGAACACTACGAGAAACCGAGTGTCCGCCGCAAGAAAAAGTCGGAAGCTGCTAGAAAGCGCAAATACAATTAATTGATGAGTATCGTGGAATCCCTGGCGCACTGTCAGGGATTCTGTTTATTACCTTGCAATACCTTAAGGTAAAAAGGGAGGAGCATGAGCGTTTATATAAAAACCTATGCGGCGGCTACTCACAAGCGGCCGGCCGGGGCGAGGCCGCTCAGCATTCTCATGATCGGCGATATGCACGGAGAAAAGTACGGAAGGCAGAACCGGGAGCTCCTTGAGGCGATCCGGAAAATGAAACCGGATTTTGCTGTGACCACCGGAGATATGATGCATGCCGTTCCGGATTTTGATATTTCCGATCTTCTTAATTTTTATGAAGAACTCAGGGGGATCTGCCCGGTCTTTGCCGTCAACGGCAATCATGAGACGAAAATGAAGCTGCACACGGTCACGTTCGGTACCATTTACAAGGAATATGACCACGAGCTGCAGCGCATGGGGATCCATGTTCTCAATAACGGCAGCATTTCCGCCATGATCGACGGAACACCTCTTCGGGTGTGCGGCTATGAGGCGCCTCTTGAAAAATATAAAAAGTTCCGCTTCCCGAAATGCACCGTGGAGGAACTCCGGGAAACGCTGGGGACCTGTGAGGCGGAACCTTATACGATCCTTCTTGCGCATAATCCTGCATTTGCGAAAAACTATTTTAAATGGGGCGCTGACCTGATCCTGAGCGGACATTACCACGGCGGTCTTGTGCGGATCGGACGGCAGGCGCTCATGAGCCCGTACGGATTTCCGTTCCCCCGGTATGGTTACGGTATGTACCGGAACGGGGAACAGACGATGGTCGTCACGGGAGGCGCCGGAAACCACGCTGTCCCCATCCGGATCGGAAATCCAAAGGAGATCGTGCAGATCATTATTGATCACGCAGAATAATCAGAGGCCGGAGAAGAGGCTGAAAAGGAAAGGAAATCCCGCGCCGGCGGGTGACGGAAAATATGGGAATTCCCGTAAAGCTGCAGGAATTTGAGGGACCGCTGGACCTGCTGCTGCACCTTATAGAGAAAAATAAAATCAGTATTTTTGATATCCCGATCACGGAGATCACGAACCAGTATCTCGAATACATCACTTCCATGAAAGAGCAGGACATGAACATTGCCAGCGAATTCATGGTGATGGCTGCGGAGCTGCTGGATATCAAATGCAGAATGCTGCTTCCGAAAGATCCTGAGACGGAAGAGGAAGAGGATCCGAGAGATGAGCTCGTCCGGAGACTTCTGGAGTATAAGATGTACAAGTATATGTCTTATGAGCTCAGGGATCTTATGGAGGAGGAAAACAGCATTTACAGGACAGCCGCCATTCCGGCCGAAGTCCTCAGCTGGCGGCCGAAGGCGGAGCCGGAAGAACTTCTGGAAAATACGACGCTCGACGCGCTGCACGCCATTTTTGAGGACGTGCTCCGCAGACAGAAGGATAAGATCGATCCTGTGAGAAGCGAATTCCGGGAAGTGAAAGCGGATGAGGTCAACATCGATGATAAAGTGCGGGAGCTTGCAGGCTACGCAAAGACGCATAAGAGCTTTTCCTTCCGGAAACTGATCCGGAAGCAGAAGAGCAGGATGCAGACGATCGTGATGTTCCTTGCGGTGCTGGAGTTCATGAAAGCCGGGTATATCCGGGTGAGCCAGGAGAACCTCTTTGATGACATCGCGATCGAGACTGTGGAAGGCACCGATTTTGAGAACATCGATATCGACGGAGAACTGATGGATGAATATAAAACAGACGGAAGCGGCAATTGAAGCCATTCTCTTCGCGGAAGGGGAAGCAATCGACGAAAAACGGATCGCCCTAAGCCTTGACCACGATGTGGAGACGATTCGGAAGATCCTGGGAGACATGCAGCTCCGCTACCGGGAAGAGGACCGCGGGATCAGACTTGTGGAACTCGACGGTTCCTGGCAGCTTGCCACGAAAAAAGAATACTATGATATCCTGATCAAACTGGAAATAACGGCAAAAAAACCGCGCCTGACCGATGTGCTCATGGAGACACTGGCGATCATTGCCTACAAACAGCCTGTCACGAGGCTTGAGATCGAACAGGTAAGAGGCGTCTCCTGTGATCACGCCGTCAACCGCCTGATCGAATTCGGGCTCGTGGAGGAGGTCGGAAGGCTCGATGCGCCGGGAAGACCGATCCTGCTCGGCACAACAGAGGCGTTCCTCCGGAATTTCGGCCTTCGGAGCGCCCATGAACTACCGGAGGTGGATCCCGTGAGAGCCGCGGATTTCCGGGCGGAAGCGGAAAAGGAGATCTCTGCGAACTGACAGGGCAGCACTATACAGAGAAGAAAAGGCAGCATGACCGTGAGGAAGAACATGGTCATGCTTTTTTGCTGCCTGCTCACGGGATCGATGATTAAGAATTATAAAAAATATCTAAAGTTTTTTTACGAAACAGGAAAATATTCTAAACATGATTTGGGCGTTTTGAGTTGCTATCCTGTGTAAAATCGGATACAATGAACCCAAATGTTGTATTTTTAACAGGAGGTAACAGGATGAGTGAAACGCCTACCAGAAAGATGCTAGCTTTACTCCTTATGGTGGTGCTTCTTATTCCGGTTCTGACCGGCTGTTCGAAGAGCAGCGGCGCAATTGAACTGGAAGCCAAGAACACCATCGAGGAAGAGACGCTTGAGCAGATCACACAGTACACGAATGACAGTATAGGTGCGCTTCTCACGAAAAACAGCTATGCGGCATTTGCGGACTACCGGGCTCAGGGTCAGATCCTTGTCAACCCGCCGTTTGATAACAGCCTTGACAAGCGCTGGAGCGATTTTGTCGCGCAGCACGGAGAGGTTAAATCGGCTGTATGCGTGGAATCGGAAGCAAAAGAAGACGGTTATGTCAGCCACCTTATACTTACAGGGGAAGACGATCAGATGATGCGTCTGAACATCTCCTTCTCGAAGGCGGGAAATCCTTTTGCTACCACACTGGAGTCTTATGCAGATGATTCCAATTTGACGTTTGGTGAGAAAATGGCACAGGCCGGCATGAATACACTGGTCGGGCTCATGGTCGTCTTCTGCGTCCTGATCCTGCTGAGTCTCATTATTTCTGCATTCAAATTCATCGGAGCAGCGGAGAGCCGTCTGGCTAAGAACAGTGCTCCGGCGAGTGCAGCTGCAGCTGCGCCGAAGGCAGCGGCAAATCTCATGGATGATAAGGAACTTGTCGCAGTCATCGCGGCAGCGGTCGCGGCAAGCGAGAATATTTCCACGGATGATTTTGTCGTCAGTTCCATTACCCGCGCATGAAACAGAAGACAGCAGGATGAAAGTAAGGAGAATATCATGAAAAACTTTACAATTACTGTAAACGGAACAGCATATAACGTATCGATCGAAGAAAGAGCGACCGGAGAAGCTCCCGCAAAGGCTGCTCCCGCGGCTGCACCGGCAGCTCCTGCAGCACCCGCTCCCGCGGCTGCACCGGCAGGCGGAGCCGGAAGTGTGGAAGTGACGGCTTCCCTTCCCGGAAAAGTCTTCAAGGTTGAGGCGGCGGCAGGCCAGGCCGTTAAGGCAGGGGACGCGATCGTGATCCTCGAAGCCATGAAGATGGAAGTCCCGGTCGTCGCACCGCAGGACGGCACGATCGCCAGCATCAATGTCAGCGTCGGTGACGCTGTCGAGGCGGGCACGCTTCTCGCAACGATGAACTGAACAAAGGTCTTTAGGAGGAATTGATATGTCGTATGTGGGTGAGACCCTGTCAAATCTGATTCACCAGAGCGCCTTTTTCAACCTGACATGGGGAAATTACCTCATGATCGTAGTCGCCTGTGTGTTCCTGTATTTGGCTATCAGAAAAGATTATGAACCGCTGCTCCTTGTGCCGATCGCATTTGGTATGCTGCTGGTCAATATTTATCCGGAAATTATCGCTGATCCGTCGAAGACATCCAACGGCGTCGGCGGACTGTTTTACTTCTTCTACAAAATGGACGAATGGTCCCTGCTCCCGTCCCTCATTTTCATGGGCGTCGGCGCGATGACCGATTTCGGCCCGCTGATCGCGAATCCTGTCAGCTTCCTGATGGGCGCCGCTGCTCAGCTCGGTATCTATGTGGCCTATTTCTTTGCGATGTTCCTGGGATTTAACGGACGCGCGGCGGCGGCGATCTCCATCATCGGCGGCGCGGACGGCCCGACATCCATTTTCCTTGCCGGCAAACTCGGCCAGACTTCCCTGCTCGGCCCGATCGCCGTGGCGGCATATTCCTATATGTCCCTCGTTCCGATCATTCAGCCGCCGATCATGAAACTGTTCACAACGGAAGCAGACAGAAAGATCAAGATGGAACAGCTCCGTCCGGTCTCTAAACTGGAAAAGATCCTGTTCCCGATCATCATTACCATCGTTGTCTGCATGATCCTTCCGACAACGGCTCCGCTCGTCGGTATGCTGATGCTCGGAAACCTCTTCCGTGAGAGCGGTGTTGTCCACCAGCTCACCGAAACTGCTTCGAATGCTCTTATGTATATCGTCGTTATCCTGCTCGGTACTTCTGTCGGCGCTACGACCAGCGCGGAAGCATTCCTGAATGTAGCGACCCTTAAGATCGTCGTTCTCGGTCTCGTCGCGTTCGCGTTCGGTACGGCAGGCGGATGCTGGCTCGGACAGCTGCTGAAAGTCATTACGAAGGGCAAGATCAATCCGCTGATCGGTTCCGCCGGCGTTTCCGCGGTACCGATGGCGGCACGCGTATCCCAGAAAGTCGGCGCGGAAGCGGATCCGACCAACTTCCTGCTCATGCATGCGATGGGCCCGAATGTAGCGGGCGTTATCGGCACGGCAGTTGCTGCGGGTACTTTTATGGCAATCTTCGGTGTATAAATCATTGGAAAACTACTAAAAAGTGCTCCGCACTTTTCTGAATTCGCAAGCCGCTAAGGCATTATAAGGAAACAAAGAAAGGAGCCAAAATGGCTGAAATCGTTAAAAAACCTGTACAGATTACAGAAACTATACTGCGTGACGCGCACCAGTCCCTCATTGCCACAAGAATGCGGACAGATGAAATGCTTCCGATCGTTCCGAAACTTGACGAGGTCGGATACCGTTCCGTAGAGTGCTGGGGCGGAGCAACATTTGATGCCGCACTCCGCTTCCTTAAGGAAGATCCGTGGGATCGTCTCCGCAAATTCCGTGACGGATTCAAGAAGACGAAACTGCAGATGCTGTTCCGCGGCCAGAACATTCTCGGATATCGTCCGTACGCTGACGACGTCGTAGAATACTTCGTTCAGAAATCTGTTGCAAACGGAATCGATATTATCCGTATCTTCGACTGCCTGAACGATCTCCGCAATCTTGAGACAGCAGTAAAAGCTGCAAACAAGGAAAAAGCGGAAGCGCAGGTCGCTCTTTCTTATACGCTCGGTGAAGCTTATACGCTTGAATACTGGGTAGAAAAAGCAAAAGCCATCGAGGAAATGGGTGCGGATTCCATCTGCATTAAGGATATGGCCGGACTTCTTGTTCCGAAGGCCGCTACCGAGCTCATCGGTGCCATGAAGGAAGTTACAAAACTCCCGATTCAGCTGCATACGCATTACACCTCCGGCGAAGCTTCCATGACATACATGAAAGCGGTCGAAGCCGGCGTTGACGTTATTGACTGCGCGATCTCCCCGTTTGCTCTGGGCACTTCCCAGCCGGCGACAGAGGTTATGGTCGAAGCATTCCGCGGTACGGAATATGACACCGGATATGACCTCAACCTCCTCAATGAGATCGCGGAATATTTCCGTCCGATCCGTGAGAAATATATCGCGAACGGTCTCATGAACCCGAAGAACATGGGCGTAGACATTAAAACGCTGCTTTATCAGGTACCGGGCGGCATGCTGTCCAACTTGACGAGCCAGCTCGATGGTCTCGGCGCAGCTGACAAGTTCTATGAAGTTCTTGCGGAAGTTCCGAACGTCCGCAAAGACATGGGTGAACCGCCTCTTGTCACACCTTCTTCCCAGATCGTCGGATCCCAGGCGGTCATGAACGTGGTAATGGGAGAACGCTATAAGGTCGTCACAAAAGAGTCGAAGGATCTGTTCCTCGGAAAATACGGCAAATCGACCCTTCCGTTCAATGAAGAGATTCAGAAAAAGTGCATCGGTGATGAAGAGCCGATCACCTGCCGTCCGGCAGATCTCATCCCGAATGAGCTCGAAACTCTTGAAAAAGAGATGGCGGAATACAAACAGCAGGATGAAGATGTTCTGACATACGCTCTGTTCCCGCAGGTAGCGATCGATTTCTTCAAATACCGCAATGGTGAGGGAGAGGGGCCGGAAGTTATTGAAGCTCCGGCGAAAGCTGCTCCGGCACCGGCGGAAGCGCAGAAGACGGCATTTGAAGGAACCAAGTACTATGCCATCAACGTTAACGGCGTAGAATACAATGTTACTGTTGAGGCTGCAGCAGAAGGCGCAGCTCCGGTGGCAGCTCCCGCTGCAGTTCCGGCACCGGCGGCTCCGGCTCCCGCAGCAGCTCCGGCAGGCGGAGCAGGAAGCGTCGAAGTGACGGCTTCTCTTCCGGGCAAAGTCTTCAAAGTGGAAGCGGCTGCAGGACAGGCTGTCAAGGCCGGCGATGCGATCGTGATCCTCGAAGCCATGAAGATGGAAGTTCCGGTCGTCGCACCGCAGGACGGCACGATCGCCAGCATCAACGTAGGCGTCGGCGATGCGGTTGAAGCGGGAACGCTTCTTGCGACCATGAACTGATTTCCTGAGCGGAATCGGATTCGCGGACGAAAGATTAATATTTTTGAAAAGATCTCAGGCATCCGGTAAGGGTGCCTGATTTCCTGTAAGCAGGACGATGCGGGAACGGCAGATCGAAAAACAGGAGCACAATAAATGTCTGAAAATGCAGTCGTCATAGGCGGAGGCGCCGCCGGCATGTTTGCGTCCGTTCAGCTCGCAAAGAGAGGGATGAACGTAACAGTCATTGAAAAGAATGAAAAACTCGGAAAAAAGATCTTTATCACAGGCAAAGGAAGATGCAATTTTACCAATGCCTGCGACGATGAGACTTTTTTCCGCTCCGTCATGAGAAATCCGAAGTTTCTGTACAGCGCTTATCACGCTTTTAAAGCGAAAGACGCGATGAATTTCTTCCAGAACGCGGGGATGCCCGTAAAGGTGGAGCGGGGCCGGAGAGCGTTCCCTGTTTCGGATCACGCCTATGATGTGACGGACGCGCTGAAGCGCCAGATGAAGAAATACGGCGTATCCGTTATTCTTCACGCGGAGGCTGCCCGGATCGCGACGGATCCCGGAAATCATATTTCCGGTGTTTACTACAGGGACCTGACGTCTCATAACGGAGATCCTCATGATGCGAAAGAAGAAGAAATTTTCCTTCCTGCTGAACGTGTCATCATCGCGACCGGCGGCCTGTCTTACCCGACGACCGGCTCCACCGGAGACGGGTACCGCTTAGCAGAGCAGGCGGGGCACACCGTTACGGAGAGAACACCCTCCCTTGTCCCTCTTCTTACACAGGAAAATGTAAGCGAACTGGCAGGATTATCACTTAAAAATGTCACATTGACGCTGTTTCAGGACAGGAAAGAGATTTATTCCGGATTCGGAGAAATGCTGTTTACGCACAAAGGGATCTCCG
>SVDL01000064.1 GCA_015057835.1 Lachnospiraceae bacterium | reverse complement strand
CATTTGAACCGGCTTGAAGGTCGACCCCGGTTCAAATGTATCGGAGATGCAGAAATTTCTCCAGATAGCGTTCAGATTATCGATCTTCTGCTCCGAGCTCATGACGTCGATCTGTTCCTGCGGATAGAACGGCGTGAGATCTCTCGGATTGTTGAGGTCAAAGGGATCGGAGCTCGCCATGGCGAGAACAGAGCCGTCGTTCGGATTCATGATGATCACGCCTACGTTCTGAGCGCCTTTGTCGGAATACTCTCCGACTTCCATGGTCGTCATGAACTCGGCGATATTTTTTTCCACGACCTGCTGAATATTGGCGTCCAGCGTCAGCACGACGGTCTCGCCGTTGACCGGCTCAATGATCGTCTGCTCAATATCCGCCTCTTCGTTGTAATAGCCGTAGCGGCGGCCGTTGATCCCGTTCAGCGTATTATTGTAGTATCCTTCGATTCCCCAGTCTGCCGTATCCCCGCTGTTCGTAAATCCGATCACGTCACAGGCAAGGGATGCGAAGGGATAGTTCCGGATATACTTTTCTTCAAACCAGATCCCCTGCACATTTTTGCGCTTCGTGACTTCATCGTCGGTGAGACCGTCCCTCTCCCCGACGTATTCCTCAAAGGCCTGTTTTTCTTCGATCGAGCAGTCAGACCGGACGATGCAGTATTTCTTGTCTTTCGTCTCTTCGCTGACAAGAAGGGTGCGGAGCTCATTTTCATCCAGGCCGAGAAGGTTGACCCCCGCCTCGATGGTGGGCTCGTAGTAGTCGATCCTGTCATTGGTCACGCTGCAGTCCAGGATGACATTGTACATCTTTCTGCTGGTCGCGAGGACGTTGCCGTTTCTGTCGAGAATATCTCCTCTCTGATAGGGGATCGTCCTGTTGGAATAACTGGACTGCGTCTGGGACAGAACGGATCTCGCGTACTGCTTCCCGTCCTTCGCGCTGATGACCGTGATCCGGATCGACAACGCAACAAAAGCCAGCACTACTGCGATAAACAGTCCTGCCAGCTTTTTTTTCATCGTTGTATTCAGTTTTCCGTATTGGTCACGGGAAGTTCTCGTTCCCGGTGTTTTCCTTTTTTTATTTCTGCTTGTACTCATGCAGATCTCCGTCTTACCGCTTTATTAAAGAAGCGGTCCTACGGCAGATCACCGTCAGTCAGAGGGAAGACTCTGATACTGTCTCACATAACCGCTGTCTGATTTATTATACCACACGATCTGGTCTTGTGTAGCATAATTCATACCATATCTGTCCATCGCTTCCTCGCGGACTTTGTTAAGATTGACCGAATTTACGATATCCGCATACAGCGCGTCATTCTCCGCGCGCATCGTCATGAGTTCCGTGCGCAGCGATGCGTTCGCCCTTACCTGGCGTCCCACTTTTGTTTTCAGATTCAGATAGTAGACGCACATGCCTACCGTCATAATGGAAATCAATGCGAGGAAAATAATATATCCGCGGCAGATCGCCGCAGCTCCGGCGCCCCTGCGGACAGCTGTCCGCTCCTTAGAGGCGGCAGCGCGCGAACGCGCACGAGTCCGGACACGGACCTTCCCGTAAGATGCGGCAGCATATTCATTCGTTCTTTCCGATCTTGAATTTACCCTTCTTACCGCTGCCTTTGCTCTTGCCAAGAAAGCCCGCCTCCTTTCTACATTATTTTCTCAAAGACCCTGAGTTTGGCGCTTTTCGCCCTCGGGTTCCTTTCCGTCTCCTCATTTGTCGGAAGGATCGGCTTTTTCGTGATCACCTTTCCTTTCGGCGTCTTTCCGCAGACACAGACCGGAAAATCCGGCGGACAGGTGCAGGGATGTTCATTCCGGCGGAACGCGTTCTTTACGATGCGGTCCTCCAGTGAGTGGAACGTGATGATGCACAGTCTGCCTCCGTTCCCCAGAAGATCGATCATATCTTCCACCGCGTCTTCCACAGCCGAAAGTTCGTCGTTGAGCGCGATCCTGATCGCCTGGAAAGTCCGTTTCGCCGGATGTCCCCCAACATCCTGAAACTTCTTCGGAACCGCGCTTCGGATGATCCGCACTAACTCCCCAGTCGTCCGGACCGGCGCATTTTTCCTCTCTCTGACGATCTTTGCCGCAATGCTTCCCGCGAAACGTTCCTCCCCGAAGTCCCGCAGAATTCTGCTCAGCTCCTCTTCCGGCAGATCATTGATAAGATCCGCCGCAGTGACACTTCCCCTTTGGTCCATCCTCATGTCCAGAGGTGCATCCTGCATATACGAAAACCCGCGTTCCGGATTGTCGATCTGATAGGATGACACGCCCAGATCCAGAAGAATGCCGTCTGCGTGTGTGATGTTCCGTTCGTTCATGACCTGTCGGATATTCCGGAAATTATCCCGGACGATGATCACGCGTTCCCCGTAGGGTTCCAGGCGTTTCGATGCCGCCCGTATCGCGTCCTCATCCTGGTCAATCCCGATCAGTTTCCCTGTGGTATCCAGTACTTTTGCAATTTCTGCCGAATGTCCTGCTCCGCCCATGGTTCCGTCCACATAAATCCCATCGGGCCTGATGCGCAGCGCATCAAGACATTCTCTGAGCATAACCGGTTCATGGATAAATTCCATCTCCGCCTCCGTCCCGTATAAAAGGCCGCACGTCAGATCCTGATGTCCATTTCTTCGACGATCTTCGCGAATACTTCGGCATCACCGAAATTCCGTTCTCCTTCCCAACGATTCAGATCCCAGATTTCGAAATTCGTCAGATTGCCGTTCACCACGATGTCTTTCTCAAGACCAGCATAATTCCTCAGCTTTGCAGACAGAAGAATTCTCCCCTGCTTGTCCAGTTCCAGTCTCTCGGCATTCGACGCGATGAAGCGCCGAAGGCCACGGTAATCCGCCGTACCGGAGGAACGCTCAAGAAAATCAGCGGCAAACTGCTGGAAGTCTTTCTCCGTATAGACAACAAGGTTCTTATCCGGTCCAGGCATCACGACGAGCTTCTGTTCACCGATCTCGTCACGAAACTTGGACGGGATGATCGCTCTCCCCTTGGCGTCCAATGCGTGTTTAAACTCTCCCAGGAACAAGGTTGCCTCCCATTTTCTCCCATTTTGTTGCATTCCGTCCCACGACACCTTCATCTTACAACACCAAAAGGCAAAAAGCAATAAATGAATGATCAAAAAGATATAGAAAAATGGCATAAAAAAAACAGCAGTTTCCACAGAATATGGATTGCTGTTTTTCAGACCGCAATATATAGTTTTTCTCTTCGGAACTGCCCTTTGGTCCTGTTCCGGGGCGGTTTTTCCGGGCTCCGGCTTATGAATTATTTACGCCTCTTTCTTCTCTTTTCCCGCCTTCTTCCGAAGCACTGCCGTAAGGATCAGGCAGCCGGCGGCGAGCACGCCGGAGAGGCCCTGGGACACCGCGAAACGCGTTCCGGGAATCAGGAGCTGATCGGTCCGGAGACCTTCGATCCACAGTCTCCCGAGCGCGTACAGTCCGATGTATCTCGCGAACAGTTCGCCGCGGAATTTCGTTTTGTTTCTCGTGAAGAAAACAATGAGGAGCACGCCGGCATTCCAAAGACTCTCATAAAGGAACGTCGGATGCACCTGGATATAGGTGACGCCGTCCAGGACTGCCTGGTTGGCCTTCATGGTCTCCGTGATCTCCCAGGGGCGCACCGCCGATACCGGGAGCTGCATGGCAAACAGATTATTCGTATATTCTCCGAAAGCTTCCCGGTTGAAGAAATTTCCCCAGCGTCCGAGCATCTGTCCGTTGCACACGCCCATGGCGACCGTGTCCAGGATCGTGCCGACGTTCATATTCCGGATCTTCGCGAAAATAAGGACCGTCAGAACGCCGCCGATGATCCCCCCGTAGATCGCAAGACCGCCCTGCCGGAGATTGAAAATGTCGACCAGCCTGTCTTTATAGCTGTCAAATGAAAACGCCACATAGTAAAGCCTTGCTCCGACAATGCCGAAGATCATCATGTAGATAAAAAGATCCACGTAGCGCTCCGGATTCTGCCCGGTCTCTTTCGCTCTTTTCTGCGCGATCAGGAGACCGATCATCATGGCGGAAGCGATCACAATGCCGTAATAGGCGATCGAGAAATTTCCTATATTGATGCTTTTTCCGACATGCTTCAGAAAGATGCCGAGATTTGGAAAATTGATGTTATAATCCATGATTTTTCTTATACCGCCTCAGCTGCAGGTTCATCCGGGTATCGACAGGACTCTTTTGCGACACGATCACACATTGAAGCGGAACAGCACGACGTCTCCGTCCTGCATAACGTATTCCTTGCCCTCGATCCTGACAAGTCCCTTTTCTCTTGCCGCTGCATAAGAACCGCTCTCCAGGAGCTGCTTATAGTTGATCGTCTCCGCCTTAATGAAGCCGCGCTCAAAATCCGTATGGATCTTGCCCGCTGCCTGCGGCGCCTTGCAGCCGACGGGAATCGTCCACGCCCTCGTCTCATCCTCTCCTGTCGTCAGGAAGCTCATGAGGCCGAGCACTTTATAGCTCGCGACGATCAGCTTCTCCAGACCGGATTTTTCAACGCCGAGATCAGCAAGGAACTCTTCCTTTTCCTCATCGGACAGTTCCGCGAGCTCCTGTTCGATCTGCGCGGAAACCACAAATACTTCGCTGCCCTCTTTCTCCGCAAATTCACGGACCGCCTGCACATGCGGATTGGAGGCGCCGTCATCGGCGAGATCATCTTCCGCGACATTGGCGGCGTAGATCACGGGTTTGTCCGTGAGAAGCGTGAGACTCTGCCGGAATTTCTCATCCGCATCGTCAAATGCTTCCATCGTCCGGACCGGCTGTCCGTCCTCGAGGTGCTTTTTGACCGCTTCCAGAACCTTAAGCTCCGCCGCGGCACCTTTATCAGCACCGGATCTGGCGGATTTTCCGGTCTTGGCGATCCTTCTCTCCAGCACTTCGAGATCGGCAAAGATCAGCTCGAGGTTGATCGTCTCGATATCCCGGACCGGATCGACGCTGCCGTCGACATGGATGACATTTTCATCCTCGAAGCAGCGGACGACATGTACGATCGCGTCGCACTCGCGGATATTTGCCAGAAACTGATTGCCGAGTCCCTCTCCTTTCGACGCCCCTTTCACAAGGCCCGCGATATCGACAAAATCGATCACCGCCGGGGTCGTCTTTTTAGAATGGCTGAACTCGCTGAGGAGCTTCAGTCTCTCGTCCGGAACGGCAACGACACCGATATTCGGATCGATCGTGCAGAACGGATAATTTGCCGATTCCGCCCCGGCTTTTGTCAGCGAATTAAAGAGGGTGCTTTTGCCGACATTCGGCAGCCCTACGATACCCAGTTTCATTTATACTTTCATCTCCTTAGAAAATTCTTCCGTCTTATGCGGATCTCTTTCTGATCCGTTCCGGCTCCCCGTTTATGAAAAACCGTCTTACTGCTTTTTCCTGGCTTTCCGCACCGCGAATATATAGAAAAATACCAGCGCGGCGCCAAGCAGGAATCCGCCGACAATATCTGTGAACCAGTGTACACCGGAGAGCAGTCTCCCGAGTACGATCAGTGCCGCCAGTGCAAGGCAGGCATACTGAAGGATATTCCGGATCTTTTTGTCTCTGATCCGGATACCGAATTCATACGCGGCGCTCCCCAGGATCACAAGCGCGATCATCGTGTGGGACGAAGGGAACGACGCCTCCGGCTCCGTGTCCAGAATGACCGGGCGGTAGTTGATAATGACCACCTCGAAGAAAACGTAAAAAATAACAGCCGCGGCATAAAGCGCTCCGAGGAGCAGAATATCCATATCCACCGCGTTCAGCTTCTTCCTCTGTACCAGCTGCAGTACGCCGAAAGCGGCAAAAAAGACCGCGATCAGGATCGCCAGATAGCCGAGCCACCCGGTCACCTTGTAAAGCCCTTCATGTACACCGATCAGGTTGTGGACAGCCCCGTTCAAGGCTGCAAAGCCCACTTTCGTTCCCTGCGGCCCGATCGCGCGGACATCCACGATCTTAAGAAGGACTGTCAGCACGACAAAAGCCGCCATAAAGATCAAAGCTCTTTTTCCCGCATTTTTTCTAAGAAACCGATTCATCATCCATCCCCCGCACAGGCCATGATCAGCACCCCGCTGTCAAAACGCACGGACGCGTTCCGCTCAGTCAGATAGTTGCTCGTACCGATCACATCTGTTCTGTGTAAAGTAAAGTTCACTGTCGGATAAGAAAACCCTTTGAGATCCAGTCCTGTCACCTGATCCGAAAAGGAAAAGAAGGAAATATACGGATATGCCCCGCATTCCTCCGGAACCTCAAAGGATTCCGTGTGAGCGGAAATGCGGTTATACGCGTCATAAAGGACCACCGGGATCTTCGCCGTCTCCGGATTCATTGCGGCGCGTCCGAGCATGGCGAGATTGGCAATAAAATGGTCCTGCCGCCTCCCCATTGCTCCGAAAATATCCACTTCCGAAGGCCGGAAGGAAAATGCCGCCGAAAGAGCGATCGCCGTGTCCGGTTCGTCTTTTCGCGCCGGATAGCGTTCCACGGAAATGCCCTCTTTCTCCAACTGATCCGCAAGATCCGGGCCTGCCGTATCAAAATCTCCCACGGCGAGATCGGGAGCCAGACCGTTGGCAAGGCAGAACGCCGCCCCGCCTTCTGCAGCTACGAGATATTCATACGGATGATCCGCAAGGAACCGAAGTATGAAATCCTTCTCGAGCACGCCCCCGCTCAAAACGACCGCTCTGCCGCTCATGCGTTGTTTCTTGCCTCCACGATCTCATTGAAGTGCTTCGCCGTCTCATAAAGATCGTCCTTGAATACGGCACTGCCTGCGACGATCACATTTGCCCCCGCGTCGAGGACCGTTTCGATCGTCTTCGCGTTCACACCGCCGTCCACTTCGAGATCGATCTCTCTTCCGGACTCCGTGATCATTTTCCGGATCGCCGCAAGCCTCTCCGTCGACTCCGGAATATAGGACTGCCCACCGAATCCGGGCTCCACGCTCATGACAAGGATCATGTCGATCTCATCCAGATACTCTTTCAGCACATCGACAGAAGTCTTCGGCTTGATGGAGACGGCGCACTTGATCCCCCTCTCCCTGATCTTCGCGAGCGTCGCGTGAAGGTCGGAACAGGCTTCATAGTGGACCGTGATCATCTCAGCGCCGGCATCCGCAAAAGCGTCAATGTAACGGATCGGCTCATTGATCATGAGATGAACATCAAAAAACAGAGAAGAGCATTTCCGGATCGATTTGATCTCCGGAACGCCGATGGACAGATTCGGCACAAAAGCGCCGTCCATGACATCGATGTGGATCCAGCGGACACCCGCTTCTGCCAGAATGCCGAACTGCTCGCCGATCTTTGCAAAATCCGCGGATAACATCGACGGGGAAAGTGTGTAACGCATATCAGTACCTCCTCTTTTCTCGCTCCTTGAGTTCTTCATACAGGATGCTGTAATCTTCATACCGCACCGGATCGATCTCTCCGTCTGAGACGGCCTTTTTTACGGCGCATTCCGGCTCCGCGAGATGAACGCATCCATTATAGCGGCATTTTCCTTCGTACGGAAGCATCTCCGGAAAATGAAACCGCAGTCTTTCTTTTTCAATATCCAGAAGATCCACTGCCGAAAAACCGGGCGTATCCATGAGATACCCTCCCATTTTAAGGGGGATCAGTTCTGCGTGTCTCGTCGTGTTTTTTCCTCTGGCGAGTTTTTTGCTGATCGTTCCGACTTCCATCGCCGCCGCGTCCGCCATAAGATTGGTGAGGGAGGATTTCCCGACGCCGGACGGACCGGTGACCACGGTGGTCTTATCGGTGAGCAGTCCCCGCAGTTCTTCTATGCCCTCTCCGGTAACCGTACTGGTGAGCAGAACACGGTAGCCGCATCCGGAATAGATCTCCCGCAGGCGCTCCATCTCCGCCTTTTCTCCGAGGTCCGCCTTATTCATGCACAGAATAATGGGAATGTCGTTCTGTTCCATATTGACAAGCATGCGGTCAAGGAGCAGAAAGCTGATCTTCGGATCTTTCGCGGCAAAAAGAATGAGCGCCTGGTCGATATTGGCGCACATCGGCCTTGGGAGCTCATTTTTCCTTTCCAGCAGCGCTGAAATACTGCCCTCCCGGTCCGTTTCATCTGTCACGGAAAACGTGACGTCGTCGCCTACGAGGGGCTTCTTTTTTTCTTTCCGGAAAAGGCCTCTTGCTTTGCATTCATAAATGCCGGATCCTACCGTATCGACATAATAGAATCCGGCAATGCCTTTTATGATCTTGCCCTGCATATCAGCCCTGTTCAAACGGAACGGTCCATTTTGCTTTTCTCACATAAGTGTCGCCGACCTGTTCGTACAGATAGACATCTCCGAACATCTGTCCGTCAACACCTCTGGAGTACTTGAACTCGTACGGGAAGCTCAGATTTGCTCCTTCTTCCACGATCAGTTCCTCATTGGATCCGTTCACGACCTGCACGAGGGTCAGGCGGTACGGGCCTTCCTGATATTCGGAAGTAGCGTCCAGTTTCACGTCGGTGATCCAGGTCCTGGAAACACCCTCGGAGCTCTCTTCCTGAGACTCCTCCGACTCCGCTGTGCTCTCTTCTTCCGAGCTCTCCGTGTCTTCCGTCTCCGAAGACTCCGGCGTCGTGCCGGCGTCGATCTCGGACTGCGGACGGTTCACCGTCAGAGTCACGGTGGTTCCCTTCGGAACTGTCGAATTGACAGGCGGATCGATCTTCATGACGTCATCGACGGAGAGATCGCTTGTGTGACCGTACTCGATCTTGACCCGGAGGCCGTTTCTCTCGAGAATGTCTTTCGCCGTATCAATGTTAAGGCCGCGCACCGAAGAGATCGTGACTTCTTCTCCCAGTTCTTCGGACCCCGTGCTGATCTCAAGGACGATCTGCGTGTCGGGGCTTGTGCTGGAACCCTCGGACGGCGTCACGGAAATGACGGAGCCGATGGCGATCTCTTCACTGCTGGACTCCCGCGTAGTTACATTGGTAAAGCCCGCGCTTCTGAGAAGTGCTGTGGCGTCTTCTTCCGTGCTGCCGACGATTCCCATCGGGACAGCCGCTTCTTCACGGCCGGTGCTCACATAGAATACGATCGTCGTATTGCGCGCGATCATAGTCCCCGGTGCGATCTCCTGACGGCAGATCTGACCTGCCGGATACTCGTCGGAAGGTTCTTCCCCGCCGTACTTGATGCCGATGCCGATGCCTGTCACCTGGACCTGCGCCTGCTCTCTCGTGAGACCGAGCAGCCGCGGGCACTCAATGTCTTCATCACCCGGAATCGGAGTGATCTGCGCGCTCTCACTCTCCGCTGTGGAAGACGCCGTGCCGGACGGTGTCGATTCCGCGGATCCTCTGCTGCTCTTGAACAGTCCTGCCGCTCTTCCGATGAAGTAGATCAGGATACAGATAATAATTGCGCCGATGATAAATCCGCCGATGGTCATGACTTTTTCAAGTCCCGAGCTGAGGCCGCCCTCGTCGTCGTCATCGTAATAATCGTCGTCATCCTCTTCCGTATAGCGGGATCCGGTATCCCTCGAAGAACCTTTTTCGCCCCGCTTTCCGCCTTCTTTGTCGCGGATCGACTGAACATCCCCTGAGGAGATCGCGCCGGTTCCCGCGTGATCCGCGAGAGGCGTAAGTGCCACAAAGTGTCCGTCCGGTTCCGTCAGGGAATGCTTGAGGTCCTCAATCATCTCATTGACATTGCTGTATCGGCGGTCCGGGCTCTTCTGTGTACACTTATAGATGATCTGCTCCAGCGCATAGGGAAGATCCGGCGTATATTTCGAAGGCGGATCCATCTCATCCTGAAGATGCTTGATCGCGATCGCAACCGTCGTTTCGCCGTCGAAAGGCACTCTGCCGGTCACCATCTCATACAGCGTGATGCCAAGTGAATAAATATCGCTCTTCGCGTCGGAATACCCGCCTCTGACCTGCTCCGGAGAGCTGTAATGAACAGAACCCATCGCGTTGGCGCTGATCGTGTTCGACATGGCGACGCGAGCGATTCCGAAATCCGTTACTTTTACTTTTCCGTCCGTGGAAATAATAATATTCTGCGGTTTGATATCCCTGTGCACGATCCCCTGCGCGTGCGCCGCGGATAATCCCATGCACACCTGAATCGCGATACTGGTCGCCTCTCTCACGGACAGTTTGTGTTTCTTCGCCACATATTCCTTCAGCGTAATGCCTTCCACCAGTTCCATAACGATGAAATACATTCCGTTATCTTCACCGAAGTCATATACGCTGACAATATTCGGATTGGCAAGTCCTGCAGCCGCCTGGGCTTCACGACGGAATTTCCGGATAAAACTGTCGTCGTTGCTGAATTCGTTCTTCATGACTTTTACAGCAACAAAACGGCTCAGCTTTCTGTCCTTTCCTTTATAGACATCAGCCATTCCGCCGGAACCGATCCATCCGACTATCTCATATCTGTCCGCTACGACTGCTCCTGTATTTAACATTGATTTACACCTCATTCATTATCGGGTTCCACGATGATAACCGCGATATTATCCTTGCCGCCGTTCCGATTAGCTGTTTCGATCAGTTTCTGTGTTTTTTCCTTAGGTGTGCCACCCTTCCGGAGAACCGCTTCGATCTCTTCGTCATCGACCATATTGGTGAGACCGTCGGAGCACAGAAGTACCTGCGTCTGTGCGTCCGTCTTGAAATCAAAGAAGTCGATCTCCAGATTCGGAACCGTGCCAAGTGCTCTTGTAATTATATTTTTGTCCGGATGATGCTTCGCGTCCTCTTCGGTGATCTCGCCGAGACGTACCATTTCCTCGACGAGCGAATGATCCTTGGTCACCTGACGCAGCGACTCTTCCATCACGTACAGTCTGCTGTCGCCCACATTGGCGACGTACGCATATCCGTCCATGACGGTCAGCGCCACCAGCGTCGTGCCCATGCCGAACAGTTCTTCATGGCTTGCCGCTTCCGCGATGATGCCCGCATTGGCAGACTGAATAGCCCCCTGCAGGATGCGCACGGGGTTCTTTTCTTCACATTCACGGATATACTCAGTCACGGAATTGATCGCAAAGCGGGAAGCGAAATCGCCCGCGTTGTGACCGCCCATTCCATCTGCAACAATAAAAAGGTTCGGCAGATTGCCGACTGCTTCCTCGGTTGCAAAGACACTGTCCTGATTGATCTTACGTTTTTGTCCTACATCCGTAGCACAGTATGATTTCATCAGCAAAGTCCTGCCTTTTTATCAACTAGAAAACCGCCGCCGCAGCTGTCCGCATGCGCCGTCGATATCTCTGCCCAATTCTCTTCTAATAGTAACATTAATTCGATATTTTTCAAGCCTTTTCTTGAACCGCGCGACCCCGGCGTCATCAGGCGCCGAGAGCCCTCTTTCCGCCACGGGATTGACCGGGATGAGGTTTACAAGACAGGGGATCCCGCTGATCCGGGAGGCGAGCTCGTCGGCATTGTCATCGGAATCGTTGACTCCCTTTATGAGCGCGTACTCAAACGTCACCCTTCTTCCGGACTGCTCCGCGTAATATCTCATCGCGTCCAGCGTCTCCTCAATGGACCATTTCTTCGCCACGGGCATGGTCCTCTGCCGGATCTCATCATTCGGCGCATGGAGCGAGAGCGCAAGAGCGATGGTCAGCTTCTCTTCCGCAAGGCGCCGGATCATCGGGACAAGGCCGCAGGTGGAGACGGCGATATTTCTTCCGCTCAGTTTTTTTCCGTCGGGGTGTGTAAGAAGTTTTATGAACCGGACGACCTCGTCGTAGTTGTCGAGAGGTTCCCCGGTCCCCATAAGGACCACGTTGGAAATGCGGACGCCTTCGCTTCTGCCCGCGGCGTATACCTCCCCGAGCATCTCCCCCGCGCTGAGACTGCGCTCCAGCCCGTTCAGGGTGGAGGCACAGAAACGGCAGCCCATCCGGCAGCCGACCTGCGTCGAGATGCACAGGGAACTGCCGTATTTATACTTCATGAGAACGCTTTCGACGAGAGCTCCGTCCTGATATTCAAACAGGAATTTGACCGTGCCGTCCAGCTTCGATTCCTGTCTCGCCTTCACGGAAGGGTATACAAACGGAACATGCTCCGCAAGATATGTCCGGAGACTCTTCGGCAGATTAAGCATTTCTTCATAGGATACCGCGTCCTGTGCATGGATCCATCCGAACAGCTGCTTTGCGCGGTACGGTTTCTCCCCCGCCGCGGCACAGATCTCCGCAAGTTCCTCCGGAAACAGGCTCATGACATCCGGGGAAGGGAGGCTGTTTATTTCTTCCTTCTCCATCACACCGTCTCCTTCCTGAAGCGGGCAATGAAAAACCCGTCGCATTCATGGATCCCGGGAAGAAGCTGCAGATATCCCGCTTTTGTCGTTTCACTGTGCAGTTCTTCCGGCAGATACGGGTCAAGGCTCTCCAGGCGGAACGGATAATTCTGCCTGAACCAGCGCGCGTTGTCCTCATTTTCCATGTGACCGATCGTGCAGGTGCTGAAAATCAGTGTTCCGCCGGGTCTTACATATGCCGCGGCATTGCTGAGAATGCTCCTCTGCAGGAGGATCAGCTCCTCCACGGCGTCAAGCGTCAGCCTGTATTTGATATCCGGCTTTCTTCCGACGACGCCGAGGCCGGAACAGGGCACATCACAGATCACGATGTCCATTTTTCCCTCGCACGAGGGGTCAAATACCGTCGCGTCCCGCACGACCGCATGCATATTGATGCAGTCAAGTCTCTGTATATTTTCTTTGATGAGGGCTACTTTTTCATCGGTCAGGTCTCTCGCTTCCACCATGCCGAAACCGTTCATCTTGTCGGCAATGTGAAGGCTCTTCCCTCCGGGCGCGGCGCACAGATCCAGAATGTTGTCCCCGGCTCTCGCTCCCGCCGCCTCCGCGACAAGCATGGAGCTCACGTCCTGCGGATAGAGCTGCCCGTTCCGGAACGCCGCCAGCTCCGTGAGACGGCGGGTCTCCGGCAGATAATAGGCGTACGGCAGATACGGCGCTTTGGAGGGGTGTATTCCCTGTCTTCGAAGACTTGCAAGAGACTGCTCCCGGATCTCCTCATTCTCCCGGAGACGGACCGTCAGCGGACGTGTTTTCAGAAATGCCTTCAGCATTATCTCCGTCACTTCGGGGCCGAATTCGTCGGACCACCGTTTCACGATCCACCGGGGCATGGAATAGCGCACCGACAGATATTCCATGAGGTTGGTCTTCGGCGGATAGGAAATGCTGCCTTCGCTGCGGCTGATCGCGCGGAGGACGCCGTTCACAAATCCCTTCAGGTTATAAAAACCCATCTTCTGCGCGAGGCGCACCGCCTCAAAACAGGCGGCATGGTCAGGCACGCCGTCCATATACCGCATCTCGTAGACCGCGGTCCGGAGAATGTTCTGGATCGCAGGCTTCATCTGCGCCGTTCTCACAGACGCAAACTGGTCAATTATATAATCGATCTCGATCATGCGTTCCAGTGTCCCCAGGGCACAGGTCCTGATAAATGCCCGCTCCTGCCTGCTGAACTGCCTGTTTGCGTCCAGGGCCTCGCGGATCGCGGTATTGCTGTATTCCCCGTCTCTCGTGACCCGCAGCATGATCTGAAGGATCACTTCCCGTGTTGTACGCTCCGCCATGAATTTCCTCCGGTGGATAACTGCTGTTCTTCGGATGTCTCCGGCGCTCCCGTTTCAGGTCACGGGCGCTCCTTCAGCCTGTTCTCCCGGATCGTGTATCCCCGGAGAAAATCAGCGGCATTCATCCGTTTTCTTCCTTCCATCTGTATTTCCCAAAGAAGGATCGTTCCCTCTCCGGTCTTGACAGCGATGCCGTCTTTTCCGGAGGAGAGGATCTCTCCGGGTTCTTTCTCCGGCGCGGCGTTATCGGAAGTCTTCACCGAGGCGCGCCAGATCTTAAGCATTTTACCGTCCAGATAAGTATAAGCACAGGGCCATGGATTCATTCCCCGGATCCAGGCGTTGATCCGCGCCGCGCTCTCCGACCAGTTGATGCATCCCATTTCCTTGGTGATCCTTCCCGCGTAGGGCGTTGTGCTCTCCGCCGGCTGCCGGATGGGATTCACCGTGCCGTTTTCGATCATCGGCAGGGTCTTTAGGAGCAGTCTGCCCCCGGCCTCCGCCATTTTCACAAAGAGACTTCCGGATGTATCGTCCTCCGAGATCGGGACCTCTTCCTGCGTCAGGATATCTCCCGTGTCCAGTCCCTCATCCATCTGCATGATCGTAACGCCTGTGCGGGATTCCCCGTTCAGGACGCTCCACTGGATCGGCGCCGCGCCTCTGTAAGCCGGCAGCAGGGACGCGTGGACGTTAATGCAGCCGTACCGGGTCATCGTCAGAAGCTCGGCGGGGAGAAGCTGTCCGAACGCCGCCACGATCACGGCATCGGCCTCTTTCGCCCGGATCCATGCAAGGTCTTCCTCCCGGCGCACTTTCGGCGTCTTGAGGAGGGGCAGGCCGAGCTCTTCCGCGAGAGCGCCCACGTCTGTCGGCACGGGAGTTCCCTTTCTGCCTCTCGCTTTGTCGGTTCCCGTGACAACACCCGCGATGCAGTGTCCCCCGTCATACAGCGCTCTCAGTATCGCCGCCGCGAGGTCCGGCGATCCCATAAAAATCAGTTTCATTCTATGTTCTCCCGCTTTCAGCAGATCTCTTTACTCCTCTTCTTCCTCCTCGGCCT
>SVDL01000163.1 GCA_015057835.1 Lachnospiraceae bacterium | reverse complement strand
AAATCCGGAAGATATGGAAAACCCGGAAAATGCAGAAAATCCGGAAGATGCGGAAAACCCGGAAGAAGTACCGGTCACGGATGAGATTCTGGACAAGATCATTTTCCCGGAAGAGGGAGATGAGTATCTCAACCAGCTGATCGTCGTCTTTGAGGACGGCACGACCGCGGACGTCGTGACGGATATCGTCGAGAATACGGCCGAGGTGGAACTGCAGAAAGAAGCGGACGCCGAACAGGTCGAAGAAGTGCTCTCCGTGGTTCCGGTTGAGATCGCGGAAGAGACGACCTATGAAGAAGCGGCTGTGGAAGTGGCGAAAAATGACGAAGTGGTCTGCGTACAGCCCAACTTCATGTATACAGTGCTCGAGGACAGCTACGAAGATATCGGCACCAACGATCCGAGGATGACAGGGGGCGCCAACTGGCACATCGCCGCTCTGCACGCGCCCGCGGCCTGGGCTCTGCAGAAGACGAACGGAGCGGTGACGGTCGCGGTAATGGATACGGGCTGCTACCTCGCTCACGAAGATATCGCGGCCAATATTGCTACGGCAAATGCGTACCAGGCAGTGAACTGCTCCTCCACCGTAGTGAACCAGGGCGGAACAAAATACACCTTCACCGCCCGGACAGCAGGCAAGCTGACTTCTTCCTTCGGCACCGGCGGAGATCTCGGACAGCATGGAACCCATGTGTGCGGGATCATTTCGGCTGTTCCCAATAACAGCAGAGGGATCGCCGGCGTGTCCTACAACGCGAAAGTGGTGCCCGTTAATGTTTTCAACACGGCTGTTGATGAGAGCGGGAAGACTACACTTTTTGCGACGACTTCGTATGTGACAGCGGCCTATAATTATATTTTCTCCCAGAGAGACGCGGGCAAACTGTCGAATCTCCGCGTGGTCAACCTGAGTCTTGGCGGATATGACGCCAACGCCCAGGACGATACGCTGCATGCCGCGATCAAAAAGGCGAAAGATAATTATTCGATTCTTACGGTCTGCGCGGCAGGCAATCAGGGAACGAGCCAGAATATCTATCCGGCGGATTTTGACGAATGCATTTCCGTGTGCTCCATTAATCAGGAGGGGTGGAACAGCTCGCCGCTTCGGACCAGTTCTTCCGATTACAACAGCGCGAAAGACATCAGCGCGCCGGGAGAGAACATTTACTCGACATATCCGAATAATAAGTATGCGACCCTGAGCGGAACATCCATGGCAGCACCGTGCATCTCGGGTGTGCTCGCGCTTATATTTGCCGCCAATTCGGGACTCAGCGCGGACGGCGCGAAGAAGATCCTCTACGATACCGCGACGGATATTACCGGATCCGCGAATAAGGGCAGCGCGACCTGCGCCAAAGGCTGGGATATGTATACCGGCTACGGTCTTGCCAATGCAGAGGCGGCGGTACGCAAAGCCAAAGGAATGGCGGTGTCTGCGCATACGAAGATCGAGAACGGTGGGATTTACGTTATTCACAGCGCGCTGAGCAGCAGCAAAGTGCTGGATATCAACGCGGCTTCTACAGCAAATAAGGGAAATCTTCAGATCTACAGCGGGAACGGCACCAATGCACAGAAGTTCGTATTTGTCCAGAACAGCGACAAGACCTGGAAGATCTATCCGTACTGCAGCGGCCTCGTGCTGGATATAGCCGCCAACGGCACAAAGAACGGCACGAATGTGCAGCAGTACGCCGACAACGGCACGACTGCCCAGAAATGGGAGATCCAGTATAACGCGGACGGCACGGTCACGCTTGTCGCCGTGAACAGCAAGCTCGTTCTGGATATCAAGGGGGCGAGTACCGCAAACAAGACCAATGTCCAGATCTACAAGAGCAACAACACGAACGCGCAGAGATTCAAGCTGGAGAAAACCGGCACGATCCCTGTACTGCCGGGAACCTATACCCTGGAATGCGCCTCCAACCGCAATTTCGCGATGGACGTCAAATCAGCTTCCACAGCAAATGCGGCAAATATTCAGCTCTACACGAAGAACGGGACAAAGGCGCAGAATTTCACTTTCGTTCTGTATCAGAACGGATATTATGAGATCAAGACATTTGCCGGAAAGGCGGTGGATGTAAAGAGCGCGAAGACCGCCAACGGGACCAACGTACACCAGTACGCGCTGAACAACACGGCGGCACAGCAGTGGACCGTGATCAAAAACAGCGACGGCACATATACTTTCAAGAGCCGGTGCGCCGGAAAAGTGATCGACGTCAAGAGCAATTCCATGAAGAACGGCTCCAACATTCAGATTTACACGTCCAACGGGACGAAGGCGCAGAAGTTCTATCTGGTGAGGAAGGGCTGACGCCGGATTGAAAACTTAGAATTGAAAACGGAAAGGCTTTTTAAGCAAAAAACGGAGCGCAGTGATCATCACTGCGCTCCGGAATTTTCTACCGTGCGCCGCCCTTTGAGAATCGCCAACAGACGTTACCTTTCCAGCCGGCTCGATCCAGGCACCCTCTCGTCACACGAAATTGTTCGCTTAGTGCTGCTGTGTTCCCACCCTGACACGGTTCACGAAGTTCCGTTGCGAAAGACCCGGACGTCATCACTGCTTAAAAAGGGCAGCTCCACCAGTGAAGTCCCTCGGTTTGGCATCACCCCTGCTGTAGCGGATTGCAGGTACAGGGCACCGCTAATTCCCCGGCTGCACGGACTTAAAGTATAACGCGGATTCAAAAGGATGTCAATTGTATTGTGTGAGGGCGGAAGGAAGAACGGTGCGTGAGTGCGAATGGAAGAACAGAGCAGAGGAGATCGCGCAGAGCGAGGGAAACTCTTGTCAATCAGACCCCTTTATTGTAAGATAATGAAGTAATTGTCCTGTACATCGGACACCCCTGAAAACAACATGAACCAGGACAGGAAGATAGGAAAAACTGTTCTGCGGCGGCGGAATGCCTGCGGAACAGGGAGAGAATCTGTTTTACAGCGGAAAGGCATCCGGGAGAGATGCCGAGCGGAGGATGAGTTATGAGAAGAGTAGGTATTCTGACCAGCGGCGGCGACTGCCAGGCGCTCAATGCAACGATGCGGGGCGTTGTTAAAGGACTTACGACAAGCATCAAAGATATCGAGATCTACGGATTTATCGAGGGTTATAAAGGTCTGATCTACGGGGACTTCCGGCTTCTGACACCGCGGGATTTCTCCGGCATCCTGACCCGGGGCGGCACGATCATCGGTTCTTCGAGACAGCCGTTCAAGCTTATGAGGGTCCCGGATGCGAACGGACTCGATAAAGTCGATGCCATGAAGCAGAATTATCATAAGCTTCGTCTCGACTGCCTTGTCATTCTCGGCG
>SVDL01000063.1 GCA_015057835.1 Lachnospiraceae bacterium | reverse complement strand
GTCCGGAGGACAGAAGCAGAGGACCGCGATCGCCCAGATGCTGGTGCGGAAACCGCCCGTTATGGTATTTGACGATTCTCTTTCCGCGGTGGACGCCGAGACCGATATGAAGATCCGGCACGCGATCCGGGAGAGCACAGGGTCTTCTACCGTTATCCTGATCGCGCACCGCATTACGACACTGATGAATGCCGACCGGATCATCGTCCTTGACAAGGGAAGGATCCGGGAGGAAGGAACCCATGAAGAACTGCTGGCGAAGGGCGGATTATACCGCAGGATCTATGATCTGCAGGCCGCCGGAGCCGAGGCGGAAGGGGCGTAAATAACTGTCAGGAACAGCTGTTTACAAACCTTTGCCCTGTCCGGGGACCGGGCGGCATGCCCGGGAAAAAACACTTAAGACTGAACTGATAAAATCTGGAGATTTTTCGTATATGCAGCAAGAAGAAAAAAAGATCTCCCTGCCGTTTTTCGGCGTACCGAGACTGTTTCCGTATTTAAAGCCATACCGGCTGCTCATCGCGGCGATGATCCTGCTCGGCGGGATGTCCAGCGCGATCGACGCGCTGTACCCGCTGTTCAACCGGTATGCCCTCGACAATTTCATAGGAGGACGGACTCTTGCAGGGCTCGGCGTGTTTATCACGCTCTATATGCTGCTGGTTCTCGGACAGACTGTGATCAACTATATCAGCACGTTCTGGTGCGGAAAAATGGAGATGACGGTCAATAAAGATCTCAGGAATGCGGCGTTCAATCATCTGCAGACGCTGTCATTTTCCTATTACAACCAGAATGCGGTCGGCTATATTCACGCGAGAGTGATGTCAGATACCGGACTCATCGGGGAACTGGTCTCATGGCGGATGATGAATTTTGTCTGGAGCGGTTCCTATGTGATCGGCGTCCTGGCCGTCATGCTCCTGATCGATGTCCGGCTGACCTGTTATATTCTGGTGCTGATCCCGATCGCTGTTGTCATGATGACGTATTTTCAGAAGAAACTTCTGACATACAACCGCAAGATCCGGGAGATCAACTCGAAGATCACGGGAAATTATAATGAGGGCATTACCGGCGCGAGGACGATCAAGATCCTCAGCGTTGAGGAGAAGATGATCCGTGACTTTAATGAGGAGACGCATAATATGCGCCGGACATCGATCCGGGAAGCGCATTTTTCGGCGCTTTTCATCTCTTCGATCACGATGATGTCCGCCATTGTGCTCGCACTGGTCCTGTGGCAGGGCGGAAAACTGACCCGGGACGGATTTATGAGGATCGGCACACTCTCGGTCTTTATGTCCTATGCGCTGGAACTTCTGGAACCGATCCAGAACATTATCGAGACGCTGTCGGCATTTGTGGCCATCCAGGCCAATATCGAGAGACTGACAAGGCTTCTCGCGGAAAAGTCGGATGTGGCGGATTCGCCGGAAGTCATTGAGAAATACGGCGATACGTTCCACCCGAAGCGGGAAAACTGGGAAGAACTGCACGGCGATGTGGAATTTAAGGATGTTTCCTTTAAATATCCGGACGGCGAGGAGTATGTGCTCGAACACTTTAATCTGAAAGTGCCGCGCGGAACGAACATCGCGGTCGTCGGAGAGACCGGCGCAGGCAAATCCACTCTGGTCAATCTCGTCTGCCGGTTCTTTGAGCCGACGGAAGGCCGGATCCTGATCGACGGACGGGACGCGAGAGAGCGGTCCCAGCTCTGGCTCCACAGCAATATCGGCTATGTTCTGCAGTCGCCCCATCTTTTTGCGGGGACGGTCCGCGACAACCTGCGGTACGGAAAGCCCGACGCGACCGATGAAGAGATCATGGAAGCCCTGCGGCTCGTCTCCGCCGATGAAGTACTGGCGAAGATGGATAAAGGACTGGATTCCGACGTGGGCGAGGGCGGAGAGATGCTCTCCACCGGTGAAAAGCAGCTGTTCTCCTTCGCGAGAGCGATCCTCGCGGATCCCAGGATCCTGGTCCTTGATGAAGCGACCTCCTCGATCGATACCGTGACGGAGAAAGCAATTCAGAACGCCATCGAGACCGTGATCCGCGGCCGGACGTCCTTCGTAATCGCCCACCGGCTGTCGACGATCGTCGACGCAGACGTGATCCTTGTCGTAAAAGACGGAAAGATCATCGGCCAGGGCACGCACCGTGAGCTGATGAAGCAGAGAGGGTACTATTATAAGCTCTACACGAAGCAGTATGAGGAGCTTGTGTGGGGGGAATAAAAAGGCTCTTCGCCGGGAAGTGCTCAACGAGCGGAAAATAGAGATGATTTTGGAAAAAGCTCACTGCCGGGCTTCAGAGGAAAGCAGTGAGTTTTTTTATTTGCCGGAACAGTCTCATTTGCCATGAATAAGGTCTGACTTCCCGGCACGGGACAGATGCTTGATCCGCCACTCCTCGCGCATTGCTTCTTCCTTTGTTTCGAAGGCCCGGGACCAGACCAGCGTGACGGGACGGCGTGACTTTGTGTACTTTGCGCCGCGGCCTTCATTATGTGCCAGTATTCTTTCGGACAGGTGATTCGTCCAGCCGGTGTAGAAAGTCCCGTCACTGCATTCAACAATGTATGTGTAATTGTTTTTTGCGTTTTCTTTCATCGCTTTTTGTCAGATATCAAAATCAAGAATCACCTTCAGTGCCCTGCGGGAACGCACCAGATCTACCGCTTCATTAATGCGGGTGTAAGGCATCACATGGGAGTAGAAGTCTTTGGGATCGATCTTCCCTTCCAGAATGTACTGAATCGTCTGAGGCATGATGTCATACTCTCCGTAAGGCCAGTTCAGCATATGCAGAGAAGTATTCCATTTGAGCTGCCCCACGTTGATCATCATATCATCTTTGCGGAGAACGCCGAGCGAACATACTTTTCCAAAGGGCTTCAGGAACTGGCTTCCTTCGATCAGGATCCCGCTTTTGCCTACGGCATCCACGACCAGGTCAAATTCTTCGCTGCCGATTGCTTCCGCAACAGGTATTTCGGCAAAATTGATCAGGCGGTCGGCTTTTGCGACCCGTTCCGCGTTGGCAAGCCGCTCGGGAATACAGTCGATAATGGTGACTTTTTTCGCTCCCTGCAGCTTCATAAACATAGCCAGCGCAGTGCCCATAGGCCCGGAACCGTAGATGAGGACATTATCACCTTCTTTTGTTCCGAAGTTCACTGCCGCACTGTGGCTTTCTGCCAGGGACAGGAGCATGGCGGCGTCGATATAATTGATCTCTTTCGGAAACTGTTTCTGCTTTTTATAAAAAGGCATCTCGGAAGGAGAAAAACCATCCTCTGCCATTGCCTGATGGTCGCAGACAAGACCGTATTCCGCCATGCTTCCGAACGTCTTTGAATATCCGTTGCCGACATCCGGGCGCAGATTGTTATGGATGAAACGGTCGCCGATCCGGATATGACGGACTTTGGAACCTGTTTTGATGACTTCCGCAGCGCCTTCGTGGCCAAGAACTGTCGGAAATCCCCCAAAGCCGGCTTTCTCCTCAATGGTTCCGCCGATGACCTGCAGATCCGTGCCGTTGCAGAGTCCGCAGGCATGTGTTTTTACAAGACATTCATAATCACTGATCTCCGGAACCGGAACATCGTCTCTGATCTCGACCTTGCCGGGAGCGGTTACGACGACTGCTTTCATCATTTTGCTCATAGAAGACTCCTTAACGGGTAACGAACAGGTTTATAAAAAAGCGATTATATATGATTTATTATAACGCAGAATAAATAAAAAGTAAGAACAGAGAATGTCCCGGCACTTGCTTTTTACTGAAAAATGAGCTAAAGTACTCATCGGAAAAGATGCCGAGGGGCAGATCAGAAGTACTGATTTGTCCCTGGCATTTCTTTTTTTGTTCCATATAAAACAGTCGCGCAGGCTTCTGATAACAACAGCCGGGCAAAATCTGAGTAATGCAGGGCGGATTCGGGTAACAGGATCCTCGCAGACTCTGACAACAACAGGATCTGCAAAGCAGTTCCTGTTGAATAGATATACGGACGGTGATGATCATGGAAAAGGTTAAGAGAACACTGAACAGAAAAGATACGAAGAAGTTCATTACGGACGTCTTACTCATGATCGCAGGGGCAACTCTGACGACGATCGCGACGAAATACGTGTACGATCCCGCGGGACTGGTCACCGGGGGTGTATCCGGCATGTCCATTATTGTGCGGTCCGTGTCGGCGGGATATTTCGGATATGAAGTTCCGCTCTGGATGAGCAACCTGGTACTGAATATTCCGATCTTTCTGTACGCTATGAAAGTATCCGGACTTCACAGCGTGCTGAGGACCGGATTTGTATGGATCCTTATGACCGCGGAACTGGCTTTTCTGCCGGAGCTGTCTTTTATTCCGGAAAACCTGCTTCTCGTGGCGATCTACGGCAGCCTGATCATGGGAGTCGGATCCGGACTTCTGCTCGTTGCCCACGCGACGTCCGGGGGATCGGACATGCTCGGGGAATCCCTGCATCACCATATCCGGAGCGTCAGTGTCGGAAGGCTCATTCAGATCATCGACGGGATCGTTGTGGCGGCGGGACTTGTGACCTTCGGGATTGAACACACTCTCTACGCGATGATCTCGGTCTATATCATGGGAAAGGTCGTGGATCTTGTCATTGATCACGGCAAAAAAGCGAAAATGGCTACCATAATCTCCGACGCAAGTGATATGATAGCGGGAGAGATCCTGACATCGCTGAACCGCGGCGTGACAGGACTCAAAGGAAACGGAATGTACACCGGCGCGGACAAGAGAGTCCTCATGTGCATCTGCTCCAAAAAGGAGCTGGTCGATGTCAAGGACATCGTGAAGAGGATCGATCCCAAAGCATTTCTGGTGGTCGGGGATGTGACGGAAGCGCTCGGTGAGGGATTCTTCCAGGAGTGGAGCTGAGCAGCCGGACTGTATATTTCCGGAATGGAAAAAAACATACATGGAGTCGTGAGAACTGCCGGAAGAATATCAAACATGCGAAAAAAACAGCAGGAGAGAAGTAAAGTATGGATCCGATGAAATTTAAGGAAATGCCCTATACCCGCCCGGATACGGAGTCGGTCAGAAAAGAAATGGAACAGCTCGTCGGTGAACTGGAAAATGCCGGGTCTTACGGGCAGGCAAAGCAGGTTTTCCTGAAAGAGCAGGAGCTGGAAAAACACATTATGACGATGGAAACGCTCGCCACGATCCGTCACTCCGTCGATACCAGGGATACCTTCTATGATGAGGAGCAGGCATTCTGGAACAATGCCAATCCGCAGCTGCAGGAATATCTGCAGAAGTGGACAGAGGCCATGCTGAAGAGCCCGTTCCGGGCGGATTTCGCGGAGGAGTACGGCGCGGTGATGTTCACGAACGCCGAGATCGAACTCAAAGCGTTTTCCCCGGAGATCATTCCCGAAATGCAGGAAGAGGCGGAACTGGTCACCGATTACATGAAGGAGATCGCATCCGCGCAGATCCCGTTCCGGGGAGGCGTCTACACGATCTCCCAGCTCTCTCCTTTCAAAAATGACTCCGATGACGGCATCCGCCTTGCCGCGTGGAAGGCAGAGGGCGCCTGGTATAAAGAACACCAGAAGAAACTGGATGAGATCTACGACAAGCTTGTTCACCTGAGAGATGCCATGGGCCGGAAAATGGGATATGACGGCTATACGGAGCTTGGCTATTACCGGATGGGCAGGAACTGCTACACCAAAGAGGATGTGGAGAAATTCCGGGAAGCC
This sequence comes from Lachnospiraceae bacterium, assembly GCA_015057835.1. Taxonomy (GTDB): domain Bacteria; phylum Bacillota; class Clostridia; order Lachnospirales; family Lachnospiraceae; genus Chordicoccus. Next base: position 9,144 of record SVDL01000063.1, on the reverse strand, counting down.
GTCCGGAAATATCTGGTTCCGGCAGCGGACCGCATTTACCGGGAACAGGCGGAAAGAATGGGAATGAGCTATCCGCTCAGCTTCGCGGACGCGCAGCTCGAGTTCCGTTCCGGCAACCCGAGACCGCAGGGAAATGCGGACGATATTCTCGCCGTAGGGGGTCGTTTCTATGACGAGCTCTCCCCGGAGACCAGGGAATTCTTCCGGACGATGAGAAAATACGAACTCATGGACGTGCTCAGCACGGAGGGTAAGGAAGCCGGCGGATACTGCACGGGCGTGCCGGATTACGGCGTGCCGTTTATATTTGCCAATTTTAACGGGACGCAGCACGACGTGGAAGTCGTGACCCATGAGGCGGGGCACGCATTTGCCTGCTGGATGAACCGGGAGAGACTGCCCCTGAATGTCATCTGGCCGACCATGGAAGCCTGCGAAGTGCACTCCATGTCCATGGAATTTTTCGCCTGGCCGTGGGCGGAACAGTTCTTCGGGAAGGATTCGGTGAAATTCCGCTTCAGCCACCTCGCTTCGGCGGTTAAGTTTATTCCTTACGGAACCATGGTGGACCACTTCCAGCACGTCGTTTACGAAAGACCGGAAATGACGCCTGCCGAAAGACATGCCGTGTGGAAGGAGCTCCTCGGCATTTACATGCCGTGGCTGAAGCTCGACGGCGAGATCCCCTTCTATGCGGAAGGCGAGGGCTGGCAGCGGCAGCAGCACATTTACAACAGCCCGTTCTACTATATCGACTACTGCCTCGCGCAGACGGTAGCGATGGAATTCTGGGCGATGATGCAGGAAGACAGGGAAAATGCGTGGAAGAAATACCTGGTCTATACGAAGATGGGCGGGTCGGAGACCTTCACGGATCTGCTCGCCAAAGCGGGGCTTGTCAGCCCGTTTGACGAAGCGTGTCTCGAAAATGTCTGCGAAACAGCGCAGCGCTGGCTGGACGGATACGATCTGAGCGGCATCCGCTGAAGAAGGGATCCCGTTTCTGGAGGAAAGAAAAAGGGGAAGGTTTGAAGAGACATCTGCTGTAAGAAGTGAAAGAGGACCGGAAAGGTCCTCTTTTTGTACGAAAACGGATGCGGATGTTCATAGTTTCCGCGGGATTGACAGATAGAATGCATAAGTCTATAATTTTTGTTTAAATGCGGGATTGTTTTACGGTAATGCGTTAAAGTGATAGTGTACCAGAGGAAAAGAACTTTGGACATTTGCGAAAACTGTATAAGCAGTCCGACGACAATAAAGAATGAAGGAAGAGTCATGAGTCAGAAAACACTTAAGTACATCCTGAAACGAATCATTCTGGCGATCTTCACGGTGTGGGTCGTGATCACGGTGACGTTCTTCGTCATGCACTCCGTGCCGGGCGGCCCGTTCGTTGGCGAGAAGGCGGTCACTGAGGCGGTTCAGAAACAGATGGAAGCAAAATACGGCCTGGATAAGCCGCTCATGGAACAGTACTGGACCTATCTTACGGATGTGGTGCAGTTCAAGTTCGGCCCGTCCTTAAAGCAGAGAGGCCGAATGGTCATCGATATCATGGCGGACGGTCTGCGGACGTCGGTCAAACTGGGCGTGATCGCTGCTGTGCTTGCGCTGATCGTGGGCGTTGTGCTCGGATCGGTGGCGGCACTTCGCAGAAATACCGTTCTGGACAGAATTATCATGATCATTACGACGGCATTTGTCTCGATGCCTTCCTTTATTATGGGATCGCTGCTGCTGGTGGCATTTGCCATCAAAACGCATTTGTTCCCGGCCAACGGTTCGACGCCGGCGGGGCTTGTTCTGCCGGTCATTACGTTGGCGCTGTATCCGATGTCCTATATTACGCGTCTGACGAGATCCTCCATGCTGGATGTCCTCGGGCAGGATTACATCCGCACGGCGAAAGCGAAGGGCGTATCGCGCGTTAAAATGATCTTTGTGCACGCGCTTAAAAATGCCCTGATCCCGGTCATTACCTACTTCGGACCGATGCTGGCTTATATCGTCACCGGATCTCTTGTCGTGGAACAGATCTTTGCGGTGCCGGGCATCGGACGCGCGTTCGTCAGCAGCATCACCAACCGTGACTATATGATGATCATGGGAACGACCATCGTACTGGCGGTGCTCATCGTCATCATGAACCTGATCAGCGACATTCTCTATAAGGTCGTCGATCCGCGTATTAATCTGGAGTAAAGGAGGAAAGTCATGAGCGAAAATAAAAAGAAGCTCTTTTCGATGCATGTCAATGTCGATGATTTTCTTCCGGCAAGTGACAAAGAAAAAGAATATATGGTGCAGATGCGTCCGACGACGACGGCGTTCAAGGACGGTATGAAGCGTCTGCGCAAGAATAAAGTAGCAATCGTCAGTTTCTGGATCATCGTGATCATCGCGCTCTCCGCGATCGTCATCCCGATGTTCTGGCCGTATAAATATGAAACGATGCTTGGCATGACGCCGGGAAAACCGGTGGATGCTTCCTATAAGAATCTGAAGCCTTTCGAGTATTCCACAACGGAACTGAAAAAGATGGAAGAGGGCGAGAAGATCTTCCCGCATCTCTTCGGCACGGACGCCAGCGGCAGAGATTACTTTATCCGCGTCGTCTACGGAACAAGAATCTCCCTTGCGGTCGGATTCTTTGCCAGCATTATCGTCCTGGTGATCGGCCTGACGATCGGCGCGATCTCCGGATACGCAGGAGGGACCGTCGACCTTGTCATCATGCGAATAGTAGATATTATATATTCGCTGCCTGATACCCTGATGATCATTCTTCTCGCCGCTGCGCTGAAAGACAGAATCAGTGCCATGCTGGAGGGAACGAAGATCGAGCGGCTGGGCACCAATATGGTCGCGCTGTTCATCGTGTTCGCGCTGCTGTACTGGGTCTCCATGGCCCGTCTGGTACGCGGACAGATCCTGTCCCTGCGTGAGCAGGAATACGTCCTTTCCGCGCAGGCATCCGGAGCGAAGGGCGGATGGATCATCCGCAAGCACCTGATCCCGAACTGCATTTCCGTTATCGTTATTTCAACGGCACTGCAGATCCCGAACGCGATCTTTACCGAGAGCTTCCTGTCGTTCCTGGGCCTCGGCGTCAACGCGCCGATGCCTTCGCTCGGATCCCTTGCGTCCGATGCTCTGAACGGCATCAACTCCTACCCGTACCGCCTCGTCATTCCGGCGATCGTGGTATCGCTTATCGTACTGTCACTCAATCTCTTCGGCGACGGTCTGCGCGACGCGTTTGACCCGAAGATCAACGGTTAAGGAAGGAGGAAGGAGCATGGCATTACTTGAAGTCAACGATCTGCACACATCCTTTTTCACCGATGCCGGTGAGGTAAAGGCAGTCAACGGTGTTTCTTTCAATCTGGAAAGAGGCAAGGTCCTCGGCATCGTCGGGGAATCGGGCTCCGGAAAATCGGTCACGGCTTATTCGATCATGCAGATCCTTGCCAGTACCGGAAAAATCGTTTCCGGATCGATCAAACTGGACGGGCAGGAACTTGTTGGTTCCGGCGAAAAAGTAATGAAGGACATCCGCGGCAACCGGATCTCCATCATTTTCCAGGATCCGATGACCTCCCTGAACCCGACCTATACCATCGGGGCGCAGCTCATGGAAGCCATCATGCTGCACACGGACCGCAACCGCAAACAGGCTTACGAGCGCGCGGTCGAGATGCTGAAGCTCGTCAATGTCAACGAGCCCGAAAAGCGAATGAAACAGTACCCGCACGAGCATTCCGGCGGTATGCGCCAGCGCGTCATGATCGCGATGGCACTGGCCTGTGAGCCGGACATCCTGATCGCGGACGAGCCCACCACGGCGCTCGACGTGACGATTCAGGCGGGCATTCTGGAACTGATGAAAGAAATCCAGGAGAAGATCGGCATGGCCATCATTATGATCACCCATGACCTGGGCGTCGTCGCGCAGCTGTGCGACGAAGTGATCGTCATGTATGCCGGATCGATCTGCGAGCAGGGCACGGCGGACGAGATCTTCTACAATCCGTGCCATGAGTACACGAAAGGACTCATGCGCTCGATTCCGACAAGCAGCAATTCCGGAAAGAAGCTTGAGCCGATCAGCGGCACGCCCATCGACCTTTTGAACATGCCGGCCGGCTGTCCCTTCGCTCCGCGCTGTGACGCGGCGATGAAGATCTGTATTCGTGAGAAATGCGAGCGCATGCAGCTCAACCCGGACCACCAGGCGGCGTGCTGGATGAATGTGAAAGACGAGGTGACCGCGAATGAGTGAAGTAAGAAATGAAACACCTCTTGTCGAGGTCAGACATTTAAAAGAATATTTTCCGATCAATACGGGATTTTTCTCCTCAAAGCCTCTTAAGGCGGTCGATGACATTTCCTTCTCGATCAAAGAAGGGGAGACGCTGGGCCTTGTCGGGGAATCCGGCTGCGGAAAAACGACCGCGGGACGGACGATCCTGCATCTTTATAAACCGACCGGCGGCGATATCCTGTTTCGCGGGAAAGAAATCAAGACCCGTGCCGATATCAATGAATTCCGGAAAAAAGCCACGATGGTCTTCCAGGATCCGTATTCATCGCTCGATCCCCGCATGACGGTCGCGGATATTATCGGGGAGCCGCTGGACATCCATAAGATGTATAAGACAAAAGCGGAGAGAAGAGACAAGATCCTCGAGCTCATGGAGCATGTCGGACTGAACAGTGAGCATGCCGCCCGCTATCCGCACGAATTCTCCGGCGGACAGAGACAGCGTGTCGGCATTGCCAGATCTCTGGCGGTGAATCCCGATTTCATCGTCTGCGATGAGCCGGTCTCGGCACTGGACGTATCCATCCAGGCGCAGGTCATCAACATGTTCGACGAACTGCAGGATAAGATGGGCCTTACGTATCTTTTCATCGCCCATGACCTGCTTGTCGTAAGACATATTTCCGACCGCATCGCGGTCATGTATCTCGGGAAAATGGTGGAACTTGCGGACGCCGCGGAGATTTACGACCATCCGCTGCATCCCTATTCGAAAGCACTTATTTCCGCGGTTCCGGTTCCGGATCCGAAGGTGGCCAGGGCAAATAAGAGAATCGCGCTGGAAGGCGAGATCCCGAGCCCGCTGAACGCGCCGTCGGGATGCCCGTTCCGCACCCGCTGCCCGTACGCGAAGGCTGTGTGCGCGGAAAGCATGCCGGAATTCAAGGAAGTCTCCTCAGGCCACTTTGTCGCCTGCCACTTTACCGGGGAGATCAACTGAGAAAAGCAATCTGTTTGAAAGAGGCTTCCGCCGCACAAGCAGACAGTGCGGCGCGCCTTTTCAATAAAAAACCATTTTTAGATACTATAGTCTAAGGAAGGAGTAACTCATGAAAATGAAGAAAGTTCTTGCTCTTATTCTTTCAGGCGCTATGGTTCTTTCGCTTGCTGCATGCGGCGATTCCGCATCGACTGCAGCTCCGGCGGAGAGCGCGGCTGAAGAATCACAGGAAGAAGCATCTGTGGAAGAGTCTGCTGAAGAAGCATCCTCCACGGAAGAAGCAGCTGCGGAAGAGACTGCAGAATCTGAGGCACCGGCGGAAGAGCTGGTTACCGTCGACAATGACGGCCTCAACGTCTGCATCGCTTCTGAACCCGACACCCTTGATCCGGCGTTCAACAGCGCGGTCGACGGTGCCACCATGCTGGTCCACCTTTTCTCCGGTCTTGCAAAATGGACCCAGGACGAAAACGGCGCGTTCCAGATCGTTCCGGATGCAGCGGAAGAGCTGCCGGAAGGTGTTGTCAATGAAGACGGCACGGTTACCTATACTTACACCCTTCGCGACGGCATGAAGTGGTCGGACGGCAAAGACGTCACAGCGGCTGATTTTGCCTATGCATGGCAGAGAGCCGGCAACGTCGGCACCGGCGGCGACTACTACTACATGTTCGAAGCTGTCAAGGGCTATGACGAAGAAGATCCGAATGCGGTCCTCGATGTCCAGGCGACGGATGACAAAACGCTTGTCGTCACTCTGAACAACGCTGTCGCTTACTGGAATGAGCTGCTTGCGTTCCCGGTATTCTTCCCGGTCCGTGAAGATGTCGTGGCAAATGAAAGCTGGGCTACTGACGCGTCCACCTATGTCTGCAACGGTGCGTACACGATCAGCGACTGGAAGCACAATTCCGTCATCACTCTTACAAAGAACGAAAACTATGTCGACGCGGATGAAGTCACGATGCCGATCATCAACTTCTTCCTCTCCGACGACGCCAACAACATGCTCACCAACTTCAAGAACGGCGACTGGAAACTGGTTGACGATGTTCCGACCAATGAAATCGCTTCCCTGAAGGCGGAGTATCCGGACAACTTCAAGATCGAAGGCCAGATCGGCACATATTATGTCTGCTGGAATGTCAACGAAGACATCCTTCCGGAAGGCAGCGGCCTTGAAGGCGCTGACGCCGAAAATGCAAGAGCGGAGATCCGCAACGCCATCTCCCTTCTGTTCGACCGCAACTACATCGTCAATGACATCGCGCAGGGCGGCCAGGTTCCGGCTTCCTCCTTCGTCGCGATGGGCATGACCGAGCCGGACGGCTCCGAGTTCTACAAGAACGCGGGCACCGCTGATGCGTATGACGGCTACTACAATGTCGCGGAAGACGCTCTGGAAGAAAACTTCAACACTGCTATGGAAGTGCTGAAAAAGTACTATGAATTTGATGAGAGCACCCAGCAGTTCACCAACTTCCCGAAGATGACCTACCTCTACAATACATCCGAAGCTCATAAGGCGATCGGTGAGTATCTGCAGATGGCTCTGGCAGGCGTCGGCATCACGATGGATATGGAAAACCAGGAATGGGCGACCTTCCTGAATACCCGTAAACAGGGCGATTACTCGATCGCACGTAACGGCTGGCTTGCCGACTACAACGATCCGATCTGCTTCCTTGATATGTGGACCACCGCTTCCGGCAACAACGACGTTCAGTTCGGCCGCGGAGCACACGCGGAAGCGAAAGTTTACAGCCTGGATCTTACCGATGTCGGTCAGGATGTGAAGGTTGAGAACGGCACATGGGCGGAGACCTATGATGTCCTGATCAGCGCCATCAAGTCCGAGACGGATCCGGAGAAGAGATTTGCCATGATGCACAAAGCAGAAGATCTGCTTATGCAGACCGGCTGCATCTGCCCGCTGTACTTCTACACCGACCTCTTCATGGTCGATGATACGCTCCAGGGCTTCTTCAGCAACCCGCTGGGCTACAAGTACTTCATGTACTGCCACTATTGATCAGATCGCTTTCTGATCGGAGCATCCGCGGAAATGCCCGTCAGGGCGGATCCGCGAGACTGTTTTAAAAAAGCGCAAAAGCCTTCGTATCTCCGGATACGGAGGCTTTTTTCGTCAATTGACATATATATATAAAAACTGTAAAATATAGAAGAGTTTACACTATTTTCCGGGAGCGCGGATGGCAAAGAACAAGTACAGCCGGGACTACCGTCTGATCGAAGAATTCAATGAGCGCGGACGGGTCCGGACGGACTATGAATATATCGGAAATCCATGGCATTTTCTTGTTGACAGCAGCATTGTAGAAGAGGAAAAGAGAAAAGCCCTTCGTTGTGTAATATTTGCGGGTGCGGCGTTTATTGCAGCTCTGATTCCTTATTCCGGGATGATGCACAGGCTGTGGATTGCGCTGCCTTTTGCATTTATGGCGCTGCCTCTGTTCATGACAGGGGATCTTGTTTTTGCCCTGCAGCAGTTCAAGGAGCCGATGGAGCACCGGCATGCCGATAAAATGAACAACAGCTATCCTGCGAGAACGCTGGGACTAGTGTATCTGGCGTTTATTGCCCTCCTCGGAGAGACCGTTTATCTCATCCTGTACGGCATTACGGTTCCCGGCGATGCCGTGATGACTTTCTGCACAGCCGTGATCGCCGCCTGCGGCGCGGTACTGTTTAGGAAGAGGAAGGCTTTTAAGGCGGAAGAAGAGAAGAAGGCCGGGTGAGCGTTTTTCATAAAACGCCGAATGGACAGATCCGCGGCGAAAGGAAAGCTGCCGGATCCCTTAGATGTGTTATTTGCGCTTTAACGCGTTAAATAAAAGAACTCATTTAAGAAGGAGGAAAAAAGAAAAATGAGCAAAATCAGAAAGCTGCTCGCACTTGCGGTTGCTCTCGTGATGGTTCTTTCTCTTGCTGCCTGCGGCGGATCCGCCCAGAGCGCAAGCGAAGAAGCACCCGCTGAGGAATCCGTTGAAGTGGAGAGCAAAGAAGAAGCTGCTGAGTCGGAAGCTCCCGCAGAGGAACCTGCCGAATCAGAAGCTGAGGAAGAGCCCGCTGAAGAGGCTCCGGCAAGAGAGAACATCGTGTATGCGACCTCTACGTTCGGCCAGAAATTCAGCCCGTTCTTCGCCACCACGGCATACGACATGGAAGTCGTTGACCTGACCCAGGGTGTCGCTCTTGCGGCAGACCGCGGCGGTGCTGTTATCATGAACGGTATCGAAGGCGAGACCATCAATTACAACGGCACGGATTATACCTATTACGGCATGGGCGATCTGGAAGTGACCCAGAACGATGACGGAACGGTTGATTATAAGATCCACATCCGCGACGACCTGAAGTTCTCCGACGGAGAGCCGGTCACCATCGATGACTACATTTTCTCATTCTATGTACTTGTAGACCCGACTTATGACGGATCTTCGACAATCTATGCGCTTCCGATCGAAGGCATGGAAGAGTACAGAAGCGGTATGGAATCCCGCGGCAATGCGATCTTCGCAGCAGGCCCGGACGGCTATGCCGAAAACGAAGGCTACACCCAGGAACAGTATGACGCGTTCTGGGATTACTACAACAACAACGCCGGCGCCGATTTCGCACAGGAAATCGTTGACTACTGCATCGCCAACGGCTACAACGCAGCGGGCGATTCCGTCTCCGCATGTGCGGCCAACTGGGGCTATGAGCTTCCGGAAGAAGCTACCGCTCAGGATTTCTGGGATGCGATCGTTGCTGCATATGACACCGTAGAAGAAGCGGAAGAAACGGAAACTGCCGGCTCCACCCGCCTGCAGCTCACCATCGCCGCTCTCGGCGCGGATTATGAACAGGGTAT
>SVDL01000162.1 GCA_015057835.1 Lachnospiraceae bacterium | reverse complement strand
GGCGTCATGCTGGCACAAAGCGGTGCCGGCGCTCAAAGCCCCGGAGGTCTTTCCGTTCTCGTCACCGGCGACCCGGAGCACTCTTTCCTTGCCGGCCGCGAGGGACCGGATGTACTGGTCATCGATACGGAGACCCGCCACCTTCCGCCGGAGGACGCTTATCGTATTACTTCCGGCATTATCCGCCGCGCTGCGGAATCTGCCGTTCCCCATATCTATATCAAAACAGACTCCGCTCTCCGCGGAAATATCGGCCCGGCTTTCCGGGCCGCGCTGGATGCCTCCGGATTTTCCCGTCTTTCTTTTATTCCCGCGTTTCCCCAGATGAACCGGACCGTTCTGGACGGCAGGCTCCGTATTAACGGCGTCCCTCTGACGGAGAGCTTTTACGCGGCGGATCCCCTGAACAGAGTCATCAGTGACGACGTCGGGGAAGTCATCCGCACGCAGAGCGGGCTCCCGGTCCGGTACCGGAGTCCGGAAGCCGGGGAGGAGACCGCCCTGCCGGATGTGCCCTTTGTCGACATCTGGGACGCGGTCAGCACAGACGACCTCGTAAAGATCCGCGGAGATCTCCTCGCCTCCGGACGCACGGAACTCATGGCGGGCTGCGCGGGATTTGCGGGGCAGCTGCTTCATTTTCCGGAAATCCAGTCCCGGACTCCGCTCACGGAGCCGGACGCGGTTCCTTCCGCAGGGCAGGCAGGCAGGCCGAAAGAGCAGAAGCTTTCTTCCTCCGCGCCGCCGCTCCTGATCCTCTGCGGCAGTCTGACCCGGGCCTCCGGGGAGCAGATCCTCTTTGCCGGGGAAAACGGCATGGCCGTGGAGCGCCTTTCACCGGAGGAAAAGTATGATCCCGCTTTCTGGAGCAGACCGGAAGGACAAAGGAGAGTGAGATCCCTTCTCTCTTCCTGCGCCGGAAGCGGCATGATCGCGGGTAGTTTTGAGGATACGCCGGAAGACGCGCTTTACCGGGAGCAGCATCAGCTGTCTTTTGAGACATGCGCCGCCAATACTGCCAACTCCATAGCGGGACTGCTCCGCGCGTTCATTGAGGAAGGACTTTTCCGGGAAAATGTCCATCTCCTGATCACCGGCGGGGATACCCTGAAGGCCTGTCTTGGCGGACTCGGCGTCCGGGAGATCCGTCCTCTGTACGAACTCATGCCCGGTGTCGTGGTCTCCTCTGTCACGGTTCAGGGCAGACCCCTGCGGTTCATCTCCAAATCCGGCGGCTTCGGGGATCCCGATCTTTTTGTCCGGCTGAGCAAAATAGAAGAACTGTAAAGAACTGATATAAACATACTGAAATACTGAAAAAAGCAGCACTGCATCAAAAATCCTTCCCGTTCATGTGTATCGATCCGGAAAGCCGTCCTCGAGGACCACTCCGGCGCTTACATGTCGGGAAGGATTTTTGATTTATCTGTTCTCTTTAATTATTTCATCGCTTCGCGCACATCCTCATACGGAAGATCTTCGAAGCAGTCGGCGACTCCCTTAAACGTGATCTTTCCGTCATAAGTATTGATGGCGGAATAAATAACATCGTTCTCCTCGCACGCCTTCTTCAGCCCTTTGCCCGCGATCTGCAGGCCGTAGCGGAGCGTCGCGTTTGTGAGGGCGATGGTCGAGGTGCGCGGCACGGCGCCGGGCATATTGCCGACGCAGTAGTGGACGACGCCTTCCTCTTTGAAAATGGGATCGTCATGCGTCGTCACGTGAGAGGACTCTCCGCAGCCGCCCTGGTCAATGGCGACATCGACGAAAACGGCGCCGTCTTTCATCCCTTTGAGGTATTTCTTTTTGAAGAGCTTCGGTGTCGCAGCGCCCGGAATAAGAACGGAGCCGATGACAAGATCCGCTTCTTTCACCGCTTTTTCGATGTTGCTGTCCGTGGATACCAGCGTCTGGACTCTCGCGCCGAACAGATCATCGAGGAACTCCAGTCTCTTCAGGCTGATATCAATGATGGTGACGTCGGCTCCCATGCCGACTGCGATCTTGCAGGCGTTGGTTCCCACGGTACCGCCGCCCAGGATCACGACCTTCGCTTTCGGCGTGCCCGGTACGCCGGCGAGCAGGATCCCCTCGCCGCCGAAACGTTTCTCGAGATACTTCGCGCCTTCCTGGATGCTGAGGCGTCCGGCGATCTGGCTCATCGGCACAAGCAGGGGCAGGCTTCTGTCCCGTTCGCACAGTGTCTCATAGGCGACGCCCGCGACTTTCCCCTCGAGGAGGGCTTCTGTCTGTTCTCTGTCCGCCGCGAGGTGCAGATAGGTGTAGAGGATCAGTCCCTCGTGGAAATAGGGGTACTCCTCCGGAAGCGGTTCCTTGACCTTGACCATCATCCCGCAGCCGTCCCAGACTTCTTTTGCCGTCGGAAGGACTTTTGCTCCCGCCGCCTCGTATTCTTCATCCGAAAAGCCGGATCCGCATCCGGCACCTGTCTCAATTAGGACTTCATGCCCGGCAGCCACGTATGCCGCCGCGTTGTCCGGGGTCAGACCGACACGGAATTCATTATTTTTAATTTCCTTTGCACATCCGATAATCATAATAAACCTCCGTTTCTTTCGCGGAAAATGAGCCTCGCACAGATCCGCGCGCACGCATTTCGCGCCTCTTCCCGTGCTTGTTTCTATTTTACCATATTACGGCTCCGAATCGAATATTTCATTTGCCCCGCGCGTCATTATTTTAAAAAGAAACCTTTACGGAAAAACGGCTCCGTTGTAAAATAGCGGCATGAAAAGACTTGGAGAATAAGACATGATCGACTTTAACGTTCCCCCTTTTACGGGAAAAGAATTTGACTATATGAAAGAAGCCGTCGCGAACCGCAAGATCTGCGGGGACGGGGCATTTACCAAACGCTGCCAGGAGTGGATGAATGCGCATTTTGAGGTGCCCGCTTCCTATCTCACGACATCCGGCACGTCCGCATTGGAAATGGCAGCGCTCCTAAGCGATATTCACCCGGGCGACGAAGTCATTCTGCCCTCCTACACGTTCTGTTCGACGGCAAATGCATTTGTCCAGCGGGGCGCTGTCCTCGTTTTTACGGACATCCGTCCGGACACGCTGAATATCGACGAAAATAAGATCGAGGCAGCCATCACCGACAAAACGAAAGCGATCTGCGTCGTGCACTACGCGGGCGTCGCCTGCGAGATGGACAGGATCATGGAAATCGCCCGCCGGCATAACCTCTTTGTCGTGGAAGACGCGGCGCAGGCCGTCGGCTCATACTACAAGGGCAAAGCGCTCGGCACCATCGGCGATTTCGGATGCTTCTCTTTCCACGAGACCAAGAACTATTCCATGGGTGAGGGCGGAGCGATCCTTCTGCCGGATCTGAAATACCGCGACCAGGCGGAGATCTACCGGGA
>SVDL01000062.1 GCA_015057835.1 Lachnospiraceae bacterium | reverse complement strand
AACACAAAAGAAGGATCTTGGGCTTTGATAAACCCTTGATCCTTCTTTGTTTTTCAGGCTATGCTTTTTTCACAGCCTCTTTTTGCATATGACATAATTTCGTGAGCGATGCGGAATAAAAACCATTCCTGCTCCGTTCTGCAGAGCGACTTCCGCCAAAGGAGCCCGGAGACGCTTGTCTTTCGACTTGAGTGTTCTCCCGCATGGGCTCCGGGGGACGACGCGTGAGCGATGCAGAATGGAGCAGGAATGCGTCCTTTATATTCAGCTGTTCTGCGCCTGCACTGCCGTAAAGCAGATCGTATTAATGATATCCTCCACAGAACATCCCCTCGACAGATCATTACAGGGCTTCGCCAGTCCCTGCAGCACGGCGAAGCATTCCGCTCCCCCGATCCTCTGGGTCATCTTATATCCGATATTGCCGGCCTGCAGATCCGGGAAAATAAGCACATTGGCGTGTCCAGCCACCGGGCTTCCCTTTGCTTTCGATTCCCCGATCTCCGGGATCAGCGCCGCGTCGAGCTGCAGCTCTCCGTCGAGAAGCAGATCCGGGGCCAGTTCATGAGCCATCTCAGTCGCTTTCTGAACCTTTGTGACAAGCTCGTGTTTTGCGCTTCCTTTCGTCGAGAAAGACAGCAACGCGACTTTCGGCTCCTCGATACCGCAGAGCGTCTTCGCCGTCTCGGCCGCCGAGACCGCAATATGCGCGAGTTCTTCCGCGGTCGGACACGGCATGACGACACAGTCGGCGTAGACAAGGAGTCCGTCTTCTCCGAGGCTCTTGTTGGGGCAGTCCATAATAAAGCTCGAAGAGACCACTTTCATGCCCGGTTTGGTGCGGATGATCTGCAGAGCCGGGCGCAGCATATCCCCTGTTGTGTGGACCGCGCCGGAGACAAGGCCGTCCGCGTCTCCCGTCTTCACCATCATGATTCCGAAATACATCGGATCCTTCACGATCTGCGCAGCGGATTCCGCCGTCACGCCCTTTTCCTTCCGGATCTCATACAGCGCTTCGGCGTACCTTGCCGCATCCTGCGATGTCTCCGGATCGATGATCCGGATCCCTGTGAGATCCGCCCCGGTCTCAGCAGCTGCTGCATTTATCTTTTCCGGATCTCCGATCAGAATAGGTTCGGCATATCCGTTTGCCGCGATAAAAGCCGCCGCCTGCACCGTCCGAAGCTCGTCTCCTTCCGGCAGGACGATCCTCTTTATGTCCGCTTTTGCTTTTTCTTTTACTTTTTCAATCATACTCATAGCAGAATCTCCTGCGTTTCCAATCCTACTTTTTTCAGCAGCCCGCCGCGTCAGAATTCCACGCCGTCAAAGCCCTGCCACACATTTTTCCCGGAATAAGTCATCGCCTGCGCTTCCCCTCTCAGGACTTTCAGTACGCCGTAGGCGAGCGCTTCCTGTTCCATCTCCCCCGGGTAGACGCTGATCGGTGCGATCCATCCGCACCGTCTGCGGATCCCTTCCGCGATATCGTCAAAACGCATAAGTCCGCCGGTCAGAAGGATCCCGTCCACCTTTCCGCACAGGACCGCGCTCATTTCCCCGACCATCTTGCAGACCTGGTAGATCAGTGTATTCCATACGAGGGACGCCTTGCGGTCTCCTTTCACGACGAGATCATGGATCGTATCGGAGTTGGAGGTTCCGAACAGGCTCACAAATCCTCCCGCCCGGGAACACATAAGGCGGACTTCCTCCACCGAGTGTTCTTCTATATAATCCAGCAGAGCAAGAACGGGAACACTGCCGATCCTCGTCGGCGTAAATGCGCCTTCCCCGTCGGACCCCATATTGCCGTCGATCATTTTCCCGTGCTCGTGCGCGCTGACCGTGATGCCGCCGTCGATGTGACCCACAATAAAATTGCAGTCCTCATAGCGTTTTCCGAGTGTCTTCGCGTGCGCTTCCGCCACGGCTTTCTGATTGAGGACGTGGGAGTGCGAGACGCGGTAAAGGCCGCGGATCCCGGTGAGCCTCGCATAATCGCAATATTCGTCGACATTGGTCGGGTTCAGCGTGTAGGCCTCTTTTCCGAACTCCTGAGCAAATTTCCAGGCGAGCATGACCCCGAGTTTCGCCGGATGTTCACTCCCTCCTACTGCCGCCTCAGTATCGTCATACAGCTTCTGATCGATCTTTGTGACGCCTCCCGGCTGCGTGCAGGCGCTGCCGCCGCGTCCGACAAATACATCGATTTCAGCCGGATCGACATTTTCTTCCTTCAGCATGTCGAGGATCACCTGATAGCGGAACGGGATCTGCAGATTTACATGGGGAAACTGCAGAAGAACGGGCGCGTCATGAAAAATACTCTTTTCAAACAGGGAGACTTCATTTTCAAAAAGGCTCACTTTCGTCGAAGTGGAGCCGGGATTAATGATAAGCAAACGGAAAATTCTGCCTTCATCGGCCATTTTATATTTCCTCCAAAGATGATTCTTTCCGAAAATAAATGATATCGAAACAAAAGAAAAACCGGAATCCCTTTTGCAAGGAATCCCGGATTTTTCGTGCGGAAGACGGGACTTGAACCCGTACGCTTGCAATAAGCACTAGATCCTTAGTCTAGCTCGTCTGCCAGTTCCGACACTTCCGCAGGTCGTCAACAAAACGTATTATACGAGTCCGTCTCCGCTTTGTCAACTACGATTTTTTCTTTTTTTGTGTCAGAAAAGTTTCATGATATCGTTGTAAAGGACAACGACCATAAGCAGCATAAGCAGGGCCATCCCGACGAAACTGATGATATTTTCCACCTTCTGGCTGACTTTCCGACCCATGACGATCTCCGCGGCGATCAGGATCAGTCTTCCGCCGTCGAGCCCCGGGAACGGAAGCAGATTCATGACGCCGACATTGGCGGACAGAAGGATCAGCAGATTCAGCATGGTCATGGCGATAATAAGCGCGCCCTCGCTCTCCACCTCGTCATAGGTATCGGAGATGACATTGACGACGCCCACAGGGCCCGAAAGATCCTGAACGCCGGCACGTCCTGTCACAAGCATTTTCAGGGAAGAAAATACCGTTCGGATCCAGAACCGGATCTCCGCGAAGGAATATCCGAGCGTCTCAATCGGTCCCGTCTTCTCTCTCGCTGTATAGCAGGCAAATCCCGGAACCGAGTACGGCAGAAGCTTCGGCGTAAGCCGCACTTCCAGATCCCTGCCGTTCCGGTGGATCGTGAGCGTGAGTTCGCTGTCGGAAGGAGGATTATCATTCATATAGGTGTTGAGCTCCGCGCCTGTAGCGATCGGCGTACCGTTCACAGCGCGGATCACATCACCGGCCTTTATTCCGGCTTCTTCCGCGGGAGATCCCTCCTGTACGGCGCTGAGTACCGCTTCCTGGTCGTCGGCATAGTACGAGATTCCCATCATGACACGGTGTTCCGTGATGACGGGAAAAGACTCCGTCATCGTCTGGCCGTTCCGGACAAATTTAACTTTCAGCGTCTCATCCTCCCGGAGAGTCCTGTAGGTAAAATATCCGTCTACATCGCGCCCGGTGGACATCGCTTTTCCGTTGATCGAGCGGATCAGATCACCTTCCTGAAGCGGAACGCCTTCTGAAACATTTGTGACTTTTGCGGGATCCGCTCCCATAACGCCGGTCAGGACGACGGCCGCCAGAAAAGCGAGCATAAAGTTAAAGAAAGGACCCGCAAAAATAATCGCTGCTCTTCTGCCCCAGGATTTGGCGTTAAAGGAATCCTCGTCGACCGTTTTTCCTTCCTCTTCCTCTCCGAGCATGCCCTTCATCTGGCAGGAGCCGCCGAAGGGGAGCAGTTTCCAGGAATAACGGGTGCCGTTTTTCACAGCAGACACAAGCCTCGGACCGAATCCGAAGGAGAATTCCTCCACCGCGACGCCGTTAAGCTTAGCCACTATAAAATGACCGAATTCATGATACAGAATGATCACACTGAATATGATAAACGCAATTAGCCATTTCATTATTAATAATTACCTCACAAGAAGGATCAGGGAGAGAAAATAGATCACCGGTGCCGTAAAGAGAATACTGTCGAAGCGGTCCAGAACACCGCCGTGACCGGGGATCAGCTTTCCGTAATCTTTGATTCCTCTGTTTCTTTTGATCGCGGAGGCTGCCAGGTCGCCCACCATGGACAGGAGCGCGCCGAAGAAACAGATCACGCCGTATTCCAGAGCAGGCTGATGCATTATGAGCGCGTAGATCACGCCGAGCAGCACCGCGCCGACGACGCCTCCGACACCGCCTTCTATGGATTTCTTGGGACTTAAGACCGGCGCCATCTTATGCTTTCCGATCAGCATGCCGACGCTGTACGCGCAGGTATCGGCTCCCCACGCAGAAAGGAAGACCAGCCAGACTGTTATATGGCCGTTGTGCGTCATGCGGGTGAGGAAAATGCACGAGAGCAGCACCGGGACATACAGAAAACCGAACACCGCTGCCATGACCTGTTCCGCGTTGTAACGCGGATAGGTAAGAACATACACTGTCATCACGGCAATGAGCACGCCGGCGATAAACAGCATGTGAAACCGCTCCGCCGGAAGGACCAGAAGGACATACCACAGAAATGCCGCTGCCGCTCCCGTGACAGGGAGCGGATCCTTCCCGGCGATCCCGCATGCCCGGTAGAGTTCCCATATTCCGATGACGGACAGGGCCATCAGCGTCGCGCACAGGACATATCCTCCCGCGCGGATCGTCAGGATCGCGGCGATCACAAGGAAGATACCGCTGATCAGTCTGGTTTTAAACATTTATGACCGCTCCTTTAACGCGTTGTCGAAACAGTTCGAAACAAGGTCCCGGAAACACCTCCCGAAGGTCTTGACTTGCCTGTTTTTTCACGCTAAGATACTTATTGGAAAGAATTGATTTCTTCTTATGCAACCATTGTTTCTGTGCGCCGGATCCCTGTTCTGCGTACAGTCTGAATATCTAATAAAAGGGAGGGCGTCCGCCTTGAAAACTATTCAGGTTTCTTTAAATTCTATCGACAAAGTAAAGAATTTCGTCAATGACCTCAACCGTTTCAACTGCGATTTCGATCTTGTATCCGGCCGCTATGTCATCGATGCGAAATCCATCCTCGGAATCTTCTCACTCGATCTCTCCAGCCCGATCGATCTCATGATTCATGCGGACGGCGATCAGCTTGAAGAAGTTCTTCAGGTCCTCTCCAAATACGAGATCTGATAAAACAGAATACAATCATTATTACGCAGCGCGGATCATGCATCCGCGCTGATTTTTATTAATTCCGCGGTTTCGATGGCTTCCTGCACGAGGGCGTCGATCTTCTCCTCCAGTTTTTTCTCCGAGCGGCGGATCACGCCGACGTTCGGCTTCGTCACGGGATGCTTTGCCACGAAGATCGTGCAGCAGTCCTCAAAGGGAAGGATCGACGTCTCAAATGTGCCGATCTTTTTGGAGAGATCAATGATGTCATTTTTGTCAAAACCGATCAGCGGCCGGTAGACAGGCATCGTGCACACGTCGTTGGTGGCCATGAGGCTCTGCATCGTCTGGGAAGCCACCTGTCCGATGCTCTCCCCTGTGACAAGACCCATATCCTCATTTTCCCTTGCAAAATGCTCCGCAATGCGCATCATATAGCGGCGCATGATGATCGTCAGCTCATCGTGCGGGCACTGATCGTAGATGTACAGCTGAATATCCGTGAAATTCACGACCCGCAGCCAGATCGGCCCCGTATAACGGGAGACGATCCTCGCTAGATCGACGACTTTCTGTTTTGCTCTCTCACTGGTATAAGGCGGTGCATGGAAATAGACGGCGTCCAGCACAACGCCGCGTTTCCCCACCATCCAGCCGGCCACGGGGGAGTCTATTCCGCCGGAAAGAAGCAGCATGGCCTTGCCGTTGGTCCCTACCGGCATGCCGCCGGGACCCGGAATCACTTTCGAATAAATATAGACTTCGTTCCGGATCTCCACGTCGAGAAGAAGTTCCGGCTCGTGGACGTCGACTTTTGATTTCGGGCAGTGCTCAAGGATCGCCTCTCCGAGGAAAGCATCCGTCTCCATAGACGACATCGGGAAAGATTTCTCGATCCTTTTCGCATGGACTTTGAAAGTGCCGGCGTACTCCGGGTGTTCTTCGTCCATATACGCGAGGATATCTTCCCTCAGCTGCCGGGGATCGGACCTCTCCCGGATCACGACCGGACAGATCCCCACGATGCCGAAAACATGCTGCAGCGCGTCGATCGCCGCCTCCGCATCGTATCCTTCCGGGCAGCTGACATAGATCCTGCCGCGCTCCTTCCGCACGGAATATCCTTCTCCGACGCGGGCGAGGGCCTGTCTCACGGATCTTGCCAGGGCGTCCTCAAAAAGATTTCTGTTTTTTCCCTTGATACCGATCTCTCCGTATTTAATCAAAAACGAATGTACCATTAAGTGTTTTCTCCAATCATAACATATATTCGTATTCCGGTCAGTGCGCTCTGTACCGTCTCAGTACCGGCAGCAGTTTCTTCAGCGCATCCATAAGAATATCGATCTCTTCGCTCGTATTCTCTTCGCAGAAAGAGAAGCGGATCATGGAATCCAGTTCCTCCTGCGGGCATCCCATAGCCGTCAGTGTCGGACTTTTTGTTTTTTTGTGTGTGGAGCAGGCGCTCCCGGCGGATACGCAGATCCCGTAGTCCTCCAGCGCATGCAGGAGCACTTCGGAGCCGACTCCGGTGAAGGAAGCATTTACGATATGCGGGGCGCTCTGCTCACCCGGAAGTCCGTGGAGGACGACGCCCTCCAAAGATTCCAGCTGCTCCCTGAGATACTCTTTGATCTCATACAGATGTTTTCTGTTCCGGTCAAGCCGCAGGTACGAGAGCTCCGCAGCCTTTCCGATCCCGGCAATTCCGGGCACATTGTCCGTTCCGGACCGCATTCCGTCCTGCTGCCCGCCCCCTCGTATGTAAGGCAGGATCCGGACATTTTCCTTCTTATATAAAAACCCGATCCCTTTCGGCCCGTGGATCTTGTGTCCGCTCACCGAGAGCAGGTCAATGCCGTCCCTGCCCACATGAATATCGTATTTTCCGTAGGCCTGGACCGCATCCACATGAAAAAGAGCGTTCGGGCAGTTCTGATCGATCAGTTTACGGATCCCGGAGGGCGGATTCACTGCACCGACCTCATTGTTGACATACATAACGGAAACAAGGATCGTATCCGGTGTGAGTGCCTCCCGGAGAGCTTCCATGTCGATCATCCCGTTTCGATCGACCCCGACATATGTCACGGAAAATCCCTGTTCTTCGAGATACTTCATCGTCTCGGAGACGGAGGGATGCTCCGCCGCCGACGTGACGATATGATTGCCGCTTCTCTTCATGGCGCCGGCTGCGCCGATCAGCGCCCAGTTATTGGATTCCGTTCCGCCGGACGTAAAAAAGATCTCTTTTTCCTTCGCGTGCAGCGTTTTCGCGATCACCTTTTTCGCGTCTTTGAGATATTTTTCCGCTTCCACGCCGGCCATGTGCATAGAGGAAGGATTGCCGAAATCCTCCGTCATCGTCCGCATCATGATCTCCCGCACTTCCGGGTAAACGGACGTCGTCGCACTGTTGTCAAAATAGATTCTCTTCATTTTTAAACCTGTCTTATGTCTGGCCGGAGCTGTTTGCATGACTGTCACAATCATGATATCTTAAAAGAAAAAGCGCTCCGCACTGTCCGGAGACACGCCCGCCGCTAAAACGGGCTTTTTCGCCCCGGCAACATATTATAGCACATCACGTACGTGATTGTATGGAGATTTTATATGAATTACCGCATGGAAATCGCCTATGACGGCACACGCTACAACGGCTGGCAGAAACTCGGCGACTCCCCGGATACCATTCAGGAAAAAATCGAGAGGGTCCTCTCCTCTCTGGCCGGCGAGAGCGTGGATGTCCACGGCGCCGGAAGAACAGACGCCGGCGTTCACGCGGCAGGCCAGGTCGCCCAGTTCCGCATGCCGGACCATCTCGACGGAACGCTTTCCGCTCCCATGATCCGCGCCTATCTGAACCGGTATCTTCCTGACGACATCGGGATCCTCAGCGTCTCCAAAGCGGCGCCCCGCTTTCACAGCCGCTATCACGCAAAAGGCAAGATATACACTTACCGCATGACCCGGGATCTCTCCCGGCACGTTTTTGACCGCCGCTATATCACAAGGCTCGATCCGGAGGTCATTCTCGACACAGTATCCATGCGGGCCGCGGCTGCCCAGCTCGTCGGGACTCATGATTTCAAGAGTTTCTGCGGCAACACGCATTTTAAAAAATCCACCGTCCGAACGATCTTTTCCATCGATCTGAAAGAAGACGGACCCGATCTTACGATCACCTATTACGGGGAAGGCTTTCTCCAGTATATGGTACGTATCATGACCGGCACTCTGCTCGAGATCGGCCTCGGTGAAAGGGATGCGGACTGTATTCCGTCTGTTCTGAACGCAAAAAACCGGCGCGCAGCCGGAAAGACCGCACCGCCGGAAGGCCTGACACTCACAAAAGTTCTATACTGAATAGTTCTATACTGATTAATTCTTTACCGAATGATTCCGTATGTATTCTCTGCCGAAAGATCTTCCATGGGCCTGCCGGCAGAGATTTTTATACCGTTTTTACAGCAGTTTATAATCGCCTTCTTTGATCCAGCCCTTCTTTCTCATAAATTCCGAGACGGCATAAGAGATCACCGCCGGAAGAACAATGCAGATCAGGATCAGTCCCGCCCAATCCGCTGCTCCCGGAGCAATCGCTGTGATTCCCTGTGCTGCGGCAGCTTCGCTCGGCGAAAACCAGCCGGTGATCACGCCGATCGGTCCGACGAAACCGCAGGTTCCCATTCCCGCCGATACCGGTGCACCGTTCATCTGCATTTTAAATACGCATGTCGCTATAGGACCCGTTATCGCGGACGCGATAACAGGAGGCAGCCAGAGTCTCGGTTTTTTGAACAGATTCGGCACAAGGAGCATGGAAGTTCCGATGCCGATCGCCGCAAGACCGTTTGCTTTGTTTTCTTTATAGGAAGCAAGCGCGAAACCGACCATATGCGCGCAGCAGCCCGCCACTGCCGCTCCGCCCGCCAGCCCGACAAGACCCAGCGCGGCGCAGATCGCAGCCGAACTGATCGGCAGTGTGAGAATAATCCCCATAAGTACAGAGATCAGGACGCCCATGACAAAGGGCTGCTGATTGGTGGCCCACATGATCAGTGTGCCGAGAGCCGTCGCGATGCTTCCGATGGGCGGCGCGAGTATTTTCGCAAAGAAAATGCCGCACAGGATCGTCACCGCGGGAGTCACGATAATATCGACCGGAGTTCTCTTGGAGACCAGCTTGCCGCAGAAGATCGCGAGAAGACTGATCACGTAAACGGCGAGAGGTCCGCCGCCGGCGGCGAGGGAATTTGCCGCCAGCCCGACTGCAGCGAGCGCGTACATAATATACGGCGGACAGAACATTGAGTACCCGATCGCAAGCGCCATGGCCGCTCCCTGTACCTGTGTCGCGTATCCCGCGCTCTCTACAAGGAATTCTCCGAACACGCCGGGAATATAAGTTCCCACCGTCTTGATGATCGTACCTATTAAAAGAGAGGCAAAAAGGCCGTGCGCCATTCCTCCGAGCCCTTTAATAAAGATTCTGTCGACGGAAAATTCAATATTCTGCTGTTTAAAATATGATTCTTTCTTTGCCATTTCCGGTCCTCCGGATGTGCCCTGCACATGGTCGAATTAAGCCTCTGAAAGAGATTATTCCGAATCTCCCTTCGGCATTTTCATTTTATGAATCTGAATTATATATCACCGCGAAGACTGCCGCAATCTTCTTTTTTAATATCTTCTTCGTTATTATATTTTTTTTGTATAATTACTGATAGGAATATAGTATGAACATGCATTAATTTCGTATTGTGTTGAATAAAACCTTTGGATTATAATAATTTCCAAGAAATTTGCACAGGACTGCAAAACCAAAGGGAGGTATCACTCATGGATTATGTAGATCAGGTTCTTTCCCAGCTGAAAGAAAAAAACGCAAGTGAACCGGAATTCATTCAGGCAGCTACGGAAGTTCTGAATACACTTCGTCCGGTCATCGCACAGCATCCGGAATATCAGAAAGCAAAGCTTCTTGAGCGTCTCATTGAGCCGGAGCGCATCATCACATTCCGCGTACCGTGGATCGATGACAAAGGTGAGATTCAGGTCAACCGCGGATTCCGCGTACAGTTCAACAGCGCGATCGGTCCGTACAAAGGAGGTCTCCGCTTCCACCCCACCGTCAACCAGGGCATTCTGAAGTTCCTCGGTTTTGAGCAGATCTTCAAGAACTCTCTGACCGGTCTTCCGATCGGCGGCGGCAAGGGCGGTTCCGATTTTGATCCCAAGGGCAAATCCGATGCAGAGATCATGCGTTTCTGCCAGAGCTTCATGACGGAACTCTTCAAATACGTCGGTGCGGATGAAGACGTCCCGGCAGGCGATATCGGCGTCGGCGGACGTGAGATCGGTTTCCTTTACGGACAGTACAAGAGACTGACCGGCCTCTACGAAGGCGTTCTGACAGGCAAAGGCCTGACCTACGGCGGATCTCTTACCCGTACGGAAGCGACGGGCTTCGGTCTTGTCTATATCACAAACGAAGCGCTGAAGGCTCACGGCAAGAGCTTCGAGGGCAAGCGCGTCGTCATTTCCGGTTCCGGCAACGTCGCCATTTACGCCGCTGAAAAAGCGACCGCGCTCGGCGCAACTGTCGTCGCGATGTGCGACTCCAACGGATACATTTACGATGCAAACGGCGTGAATCTTCCGGTCATCCATGACATCAAGGAAGTCAGACGTGCCCGCATCAAAGAATATATCAAAGAAGTTCCGTCCGCAGAATACCACGAAGGCTGCAGCGGCATCTGGACGATCCCGTGCGATATCGCTCTTCCGTGCGCAACGCAGAACGAGATCAATGAAGACTCCGCGAAGAAGCTGATCGAGAACGGCTGCTGGCTCCTTGCCGAAGGCGCAAATATGCCGTCTACCCTGGAAGCCCAGGAAGTCTACAAGAAGGCCGGCATCATCTTCCTTCCGGCCAAGGCTGCGAATGCCGGCGGCGTCGGCGTTTCCGCTCTGGAAATGAGCCAGAACTCGCTCCGCCTGTCCTGGACCTTCGAAGAGGTCGACGCAAGACTGCAGGGCATCATGAAGAGCATTTTCGCAAATATCTCCGCAGCGGCGAAAGAATACGGCGAAAATGAAGACGACTATGTCACCGGCGCCAATGTGGCCGGCTTCCTGAAAGTCGCCACTGCTATGATGGCACAGGGAATCGTATGATCCTGCTTTGAATTAACCGCGCCTGCTGCTTCCGTACGAAGCACAGACGCACAAAAAATGCCATCCTTCACTTCTTTGGGGGATGGCATTTTTCGTTTGTCTTTAAGACTGTTTTATTGTAGAAACCGATTTTTCAAAAAACAAAGTTTCCGTTTCTGAACACGGGAATGACCGTTCCGTCTTTCCGAATCCCGTCGATATTCATGTCCTTCGTTCCAATCATAAAATCTTCATGCTGCATCGAATCATTGGCACCGTGCTGCGCAAGTTCCTCCTCCGTCATGTCGCATCCGCCGGCGAGATTTTCAGGATAGGGACGGCCAAAAGCCAGATGGCAGGCCGCATTTTCATCATAGAGTGTGTTAAAGAACAGGATCCCGGACCGGGATACCGGTGAATCATAGGGTACGAGTGCTACTTCACCGAGATAAGAGGATCCCTCGTCAAAGGACAGAAGCTGTTCCAGCGCCTCTTTTTCCTTTTTCGCGTCAAATTCCACTACTCTCCCTTTTTCAAAACGCAGCCAGAAATCTTCGATGAGCTTTCCGTGATAGTCCAGCGGCTTTGAAGCATAGACGATCCCGTCTGTTCCCGTCTTCAGCGGCATGCAGAAGCATTCCTCTGTCGGCATATTCGGATCGAAGAAAACGCCTGCCGGTGTATAACATCCTCCGCCGGCCCAGATATGGTCTTCGATCAGGCCAACGTAGAGATCCGTCCCCAGCTCACTCGTAAAATGCAGTTTTTCAAAGCGGTATTCATTGAGCTTTTTCGCATGCCCGATCATTTCTTCATCGTGCCGTGTCCATTCGGCGACCGGATCGTTATCCTCTGTCACCCGGGTCACCGCGAAAATGGCATCTCCGAGTTTTTCATAAGCTTCTTCATCACTCAGGTCCGGAAAGACTACCTTAGCCCAGTCATAGGAAGGAATACCGAAGACGCACCACTGCCCCTCATTGTTCATTGTATAGGCAGCCAGATCTTTCATCTTTGAATAATAAGCCATATTGGCGATCTTCATTTTCTCGCTGTCCGCGTCCGCCATCGCGCCGGGTTTCTCGGAGGTGATCGAAATATAGCATGCTCCTTCATCGTGCTGCGATTTGGTCTTGTCATATTTCCACTGGGGAACCTCTGCCAGGACTTCCGCCGTCTGATACTCATAAGCCATATTCGTCAGATCGAGATCGCTCCACTCGACACTGACGTATTTCGCGCCTGCCTCATAAGCACATTTCACGACCTTTTTTACAAAAGCCGCATCGTGTATATTGGCATTGATAATGACAGGCTGGCCTTTCTGGACATTGACGCCTTTTCTGACAACAAGTTCTGCCAGTTTGTTATACATATTTTCTGAAACCATACGTATCTCTCCTCATTCTTCTTTTTCCCTGCGTATAATACTGATATAACGGTACATGCTCGCCTGCGATACACCGATGCGCTCCGCGATCTCCGGGATTGTTCCTTTTACGGAAAAAATTCCTTTGTCGTAGAGTTCCCGAATGACAGTCAGCTTCTCGTCATAGGAAAGTCCCGACTCGTTCCTGCCGCTGCCGGCGGACTCATGCAGAACATCCTTGATCATATTCGTGACGTCGCTGTACAGCCTCTCCGAATTCTCATTCCGGATCTGACTGACATTAATATTTTCGGAAGCGTAATTGTCCGGATGGCACAGGCGGAACACGCGTTCTGCAAGTTCCTTGTAGCGGCTGTCGTCAAAATTAATACACAGAAGACCGCTCAGGGAAGCGTCATTTTCCTTAATAAAATAGGTAGAGCTTCTCACGATCTTTCCGTTGTCTGCCTGTCCCTGATAATTCAGGATCCAGTTCCGGTGAAGATACTGCCTCTCCGAGATGATCTTCATTGCGGTATCACTGAGCGGTGATCCTTTTTTTCTTCCGCTGATCTGCCCGTTACGGATCTCGAGAACGGCATTGAGGTCCGTCAATACGATCTCATAATCAGGACCGAGAAGGCCTGACAGAAAATCCATGAGCCCGGAATAAAGTCTGACATCTTTTTCCTGCATTGTTTTCACTCCTCTTTCAATGCGCGGATTATACCCTATGCGGATAGTAATTTGAGAAATATTTCTCACGCAGTATACTATGTTTATAATACCTGTTTTTCCGCGCAAAGGATATATATTAAAACTAACTAAAATCCCGCCTTTTCTTTTGGCACTTTGTCTATTGATGATAATTTATTATTATGGTATTTTTTTATTAGATTTTGTTTATAAGGAGGTGAATCTCATGAAAACAGTCATCAGCACCGAGAAAGCCCCTGCTGCGATCGGCCCTTATTCACAGGGCGTCTGCGGAGGCGGCATCGTCATTACATCCGGCCAGCTTCCGATCGATCCGGCAACAGGCGCGTTCCCGGAGACCATCGAAGAACAGACCCGCCAGTCTCTGACAAACTGCAAGGCAGTCCTTGAGGCAGCCGGTCTTACAATGGCAGATGCAATTAAAACCACCGTATTTCTCAGCGATATGAATAACTTTGCTGCGATGAACGGGGTCTACGCCGAATTCTTCCCGGAAGGCGCTTATCCCGCCCGTTCCGCCGTTGAAGTAGCACGTCTTCCCAAGGACGCGCTGGTAGAAATTGAAGTGATCGCGGCTAAATAACGCCGCCGGTCCGAATGTAAAAAAGCAGGAGATACCGTCCGCCAGGCTATAGTCCGACCGGGGTACCCACAATACAATTAACGGCGCAGCCAAGCGCCCAAAAATGGAGGTAAACACCATGGCTAAAGAGTATCCCCTTAATGTACCTACACCGCGTCATTTTTCATTTGCAGTCCGCGATCTTCCCGAGGTAACGGTAGAGCAGCGTGAGCGCGTCCTGAAAGCAACTCATTACAACGAGTTCGCATTTCCGGCAGGCATGCTTACAGTAGATATGCTCTCCGATTCCGGCACGACCGCCATGACGAACCAGCAGTGGGCCGCCCTGTTCCTGGGCGACGAGGCTTATGGCCGCAACACCGGCTACTACGTCCTGCTGGATACGTTCCGCGACATCTTCGAGCGCGGCGGCGAGAAGAACTGGAAAAAGATCATTGATCTCGTCCGCACCGACTGCCGTGACGTTGAAAAAATGATGGACGAAGTCTATCTCTGCGAATATGAGGGCGGCCTTTTCAACGGCGGCGCTGCGCAGATGGAACGTCCGAACACCTTCATCATCCAGCAGGGACGCGCCGCTGAGTCGGTCCTCATGGAGATCGTCAAGAACATCCTTGCCAAACGTCATCCGGGCAAAGTGTTCACCATCCCGTCGAACGGCCACTTCGACACCACCGAAGGCAACATCAAGCAGATGGGCTCCATACCGCGCAACCTGTACAATAAGGAACTCCTTTATGAAGTACCGGAAGGCGGCCGCTATGAGAAGAACCCGTTCAAGGGCAACATGGATCTTGACAAACTGCAGCAGCTCATTACTGCAGTAGGTCCGGAAAATGTTCCGCTGATCTTCACCTGCATCACCAACAACCCGGTCTGCGGACAGGCTGTCTCCATGGCGAACCTGCGTGCGGTCAGCAAGATCGCTCACAGCTACAACATTCCGTACATTCTCGATGCTGCACGCTGGGCTGAAAATGCGTACTTCATCAAGATGAATGAAGAAGGCTATGCCGACAAGTCCATCGCCGAGATCGCTACCGAGATGTTCTCTTACTGCGACGGCTTCACAATGTCCGCCAAGAAAGACGGCCACGCCAATATGGGCGGTATGCTCGCTTTCCGCGACAGAGGCCTCTTCTGGAAGAACTTCTCCGACTTCAACGAAGACGGAAGCATCAAGACCGATGTAGGCGTTCTTCTGAAAGTTAAACAGATCTCCTGCTACGGCAATGACTCCTACGGCGGAATGTCCGGCCGTGACATCATGGCCCTCGCTGT
>SVDL01000161.1 GCA_015057835.1 Lachnospiraceae bacterium | reverse complement strand
AGTTTTCAGCGATCTTGCGGACAAGATTCGCGGCTGCTTTCCAGTCCGGAAGCTTCTCGCCGAGGAAGGCGTGGAAGACGGTACCGGATGTATAAAGCGTCTGCAGATCATCCTGAATATCCAGTGCCGAGAACACGTCCTCCGTGAATCCCACCGGAAGGTGAGAGGAGTTGGTGTAGTAGGGCGTGCCGTTCATGTTGGCGGTGATGATATCCGGGTACTGTTCCTTGTCGTGTTTCGCGAAGCGGTAAGTCGTGGATTCCGCCGGGGTCGCTTCGAGGTTGTAGAGGTCGCCGTATTTCTCCTGGTAGTCGGACAGGCGCTCGCGCATGTGATTCAGAACGTCGCGGGTGAAGCGCTGTGTTTCCGGATGCGTGAGGTCCGCGCGCAGCCATTTTGCGTTGAGGCCGACTTCGTTCATGCCGATCAGGCCGATCGTCGAGAAATGGTTATTGAAATGTCCGAGATACCGTTTGGTGTACGGATACAGGCCCTGCTCGAGGAGCTGTGTGATGACTGTACGTTTCGTCTTAAGGCTCCGTGCGGAAATATCCATGAGATTATCAAGTCTTGCGTAGAAATCCGCTTCATCCTTTGCAAGATAGGCAATTCTCGGCATATTGATCGTGACGACGCCGATGGAGCCGGTGGATTCGCCGGACCCGAAGAAACCGCCGGATTTTTTGCGGAGTTCGCGAAGGTCCAGACGCAGGCGGCAGCACATGGAGCGCACGTCGCTGGGTTCCATATCGGAATTGATGTAGTTCGAGAAGTACGGCGTGCCGTATTTCGCGGTCATCTCAAAGAGAAGCTTGTTGTTTTCGGTCTCGCTCCAGTCGAAGTTTCTTGTGATGGAGTAGGTCGGGATCGGATACTGGAATCCGCGTCCGTTAGCGTCGCCCTCGATCATGATCTCGATGAAGGCCTTGTTGACCATATCCATTTCCTTCTGGCAGTCGCCGTAGGTGAAGTCCATCTCCTTGCCGCCGATGATCGCCGGAAGGTTCTTCAGATCGTTCGGGACGGTCCAGTCAAGGGTGATGTTCGAGAAGGGAGCCTGTGTGCCCCAGCGGCTCGGCGTGTTGACGCCGTAGACGAAGGACTGAATGCACTGTTTGACTTCTTTCTGGGTCAGGTTGTCCACTTTGACGAACGGAGCGAGATAGGTGTCAAAGGATGAAAATGCCTGAGCTCCGGCCCACTCGTTCTGCATGATGCCGAGGAAGTTGACCATCTGGTTGCAGAGGGTGGAGAGGTGGTTGGCGGGGGAAGAGGTGATCTTGCCCGGTACGCCGCCGAGACCTTCCTGAATGAGCTGCTTGAGGCTCCAGCCCGCGCAGTAGCCGGTCAGCATGGACAGGTCGTGGAGGTGGATCGCCGCAGAGCGGTGCGCGCCCGCGATCTCGTCATCATACACTTCCGACAGCCAGTAGTTGGCAGTGATCGCGCCGGAATTGGAGAGGATCAGACCGCCGACGGAATAGGTGACGGTCGAGTTTTCCTTGACGCGCCAGTCATTGATCTTGAGGTAATTGTCAACCAGGTCTTTATAGTTGAGGAGGGCGGAGTTGACATTACGGACTTTTTCACGCTGTCTGCGGTAAAGAATGTAAGCTTTCGCAACGTCCGCGTAGCCGGATTCGGACAGGACTTTTTCGACGCTGTCCTGAATATCTTCAACGGTGATCTTGCCGTCGACGATCTTTTCTTCAAAATCGGAAGTGACGTGCAGAGCGATCAGCTCGATGATGCTGGGATGATACTGCTTGCCGATGGCGTCAAATGCTTTTGTGATGGCGGCGCTGATCTTGTCGATTGAAAATTCCACGACCTTGCCGTCACGTTTTACAACTTCGTACATAAAAAATTCCCCCTCCGTGGTGATTATAAGATAAAATGCCGGAAAAACCGAACATAACAACCTTAACACGAGGGAGAATGGATGTCAATATATTGTGTTTGATTCAGCGAAATCACTAGATATAGTGTTTTTCGGGCCCGTATTTTGATCGATGCGCATGAAGCGGAAAGGATGGGAAACAGGGCGGAACGGCGTATTCCCGCCTGTCAGTCCGTTCCGCGGATCTTCACATCGGAAATGTATTTTTCGGCGATTTGCTGAAAATGCAGCAGCGATTCCCTGTCCGGCGCATGGAGCCCGTCAAAGGGAACCTGCTCGCGGTCCGTAAAGGCCTGCAGAAAATAGTGTTTTGCCCCGCGGATCCATTTTCCGATCTCCTCGAAATCATTTTCCTCATGAAGCTCCGCGACGGCCGTCGTCCGGAACTCGTAATCGACGGAAGAGGACATAAGAAGAGAGACGCTTTCCCGGATCGGAGTGAGATCCAGTTCACTCAGCCCGCAGGTCAGAGCGTACTTCTCCGGGCTGTTCTTAATGTCCATCGCAACATAGTCCGCGAGCCCTTCTTCGAGGATAAGGCGCAGAAGATCCGGATGAGCGCCGTTGGTGTCCAGTTTTACCGCATAACCCATTTCCTTTATTTTTCTGAGAAATCCGGGAAGAGAGGGCCGCAGGCAGGGCTCTCCGCCTGTAATGGCGACGCCGTCAAGGAGACCTCTGCGCGTGGAGAGAAAAGAGAAAAATTCCTCCTCTTCCATGAGGGACGGTGCCGTTCCGACCGCGAGCTCATAGTTGTGGCAGAAAGGACACCGGAAGTCGCAGCCGCTTAAAAAAACCGTACAGGCGACATGTCCGGGATAGTCGAGAAGCGTCATTTTCTGAAGACCGTGAATTTTCATGGGAGATTCCTCCATGACCCCGGGGCGGGACCCGTTATGAGGGGGATGCCTCAGAGTGCTTTTCCGGCGTGCTCAGACGCCGGCCAGAATATGCATATTGCGGAGTGACGGATCGGCGATGCTGTCATTGACGGAATAAGCGTGCTTTTCGAGATCGCCGCACACTGCTTTTGTGAGATCTTCGTCCATGAGGACGTCGATGACGTCCGAGGCGATTCCTTCGATCACGCGGTATTTTTCTTCGGCATTTTCCTCCTCGTTGTCCGTCGTGAGGAGATACTCGAAAAGGACCGCGTTGATGGAGAGCAGCGGAAGATCCCGGAGGGCGCGGAACGACCATTTGTAGTAGGGCTGGTAGCGTCTGTTCAGAAGGAAAATGACACTGACCGCTGCCCGGACAAATTCATGGACCGCGAGCTGGGCCGCGGCGGCCTCGCCGTGGAGCAGGCATCTTCTGTAATTGTACTGCCCGGACTGCGCCATGAGGAGAAGCTGTCCCGCGAGTTTCTTCCGGCGGATGTCTTCCGGATAGTAGGAGAGATGCGCGCGGACGCCTGAGATCTCACCGTAATTGTCAAAATAGATCTCGCCGTTGACCGTCTCAAGAAGCGACTGTTCCGGCAGTGTGAGCCAGTCCCGGACGCTCAGGGAACCGTCTTCTGTCCCCGTCTTTTCCATAAGAAATTCAGCCGTCCGCACAACACCGGCGCGC
>SVDL01000061.1 GCA_015057835.1 Lachnospiraceae bacterium | reverse complement strand
CATGACATAGCTGGCTGTTATGTATCATGCCCATCCTTATAGTAGTAGTCACGAGAATGCGCCGGCTATTTTTCAAAGCTTCCTTGTCGTGGTTTCTGTCACGCCTCCGCCTTCCAGAATCCGTGCAGATTGCAGTACTCATAAGCGGCAACAGGAGAATCTCCTTCCGCCAGCGCAAACACGGCTTCCGGCTTCTGTCCGGGAGCCAGCGCTTTGTACTGATATCCTTCTTTTGTCTCAAGGGCGATCCATTCGATGTAGTGCGCGTCCAGCATCGGATGTTCCACGGAGCCGACGGTCACTTTGACCAGATTTCCGTCCGCGGCGATCACAGGGACATGTTTTTCCTGTGCGGCGTCCGTGGTGTTGGGGATCATTTCAGCCATCGGTTCCCCGCAGCACTTGGTCGGGCATTTGCTCGGTTTGATGACTGCGACGATTTTTCCGCATCCTTCACAGCGATAGAGTTTCATGTTGGTACCTCCTTTATGATTACATTCTTTTATCGATCCTTTTACTGCGTTTTCCGGTTTCAAATCCGCTGAATGCCGATCGCCGCAGTTTCCTCCTCCTGTGCTCCAAACAACTCTTCTATATGAGCTGTCACATAGTACAGTATTTCGTAATGGATAAATGCCTCCGAATTCGCATCCCAGAGAAAACGCACATCCGCGGGGAATTCGTCATCCGCATCCCAGAACTGGAACCACACCGGAAAGAAATCAAAGACCGGCAGAAGGTAACTCACGTCTCCTCCTTTCTGCGCTTTTCCGCCTCTCTCTTCACAGGCGCTGCGCAGGAAGTCACATTTTCCGGCGAGCTTTCCGACGATGGCGTCGCTGTGGAGACGCTTTGCGTGGGACGCGCCTATGATTCCTCCGAGATCCGCTACACTCTTCCACTCTCCGGAGAGAGCCGGAAGGCACGGATCATCTTTGTGATAGCACAGCAGGTCATAGATCGCCATTTTCGCGATATGCGGTGCCTGTTCCGCAGTTCCTTTCGGGGAAATGAATCCAAACTTCCGGTCCACCGCGTATTCATCGTTCAGAAAGCGGATGTAAAGAAAATGCTCGTCCGATTCCAGCCCGAATTTCCGGATCAGCATATCCTGATCACAGGTCAGAAACTCTTTTCTCGAAGTCTCTTCCATCATGTCGCTGTTGCCGCACATTTATTCCAGCACTGCCCAATCATCCACGATCGATGACCGTAATGGGGTCTCTCCTTTCTTTACTGCAATGAATTTATGGCTGAGACGCCTCTTATCCAAATGGGTTCTTTACCGTCTTGGCTTTCCGGGACGGCTCCATATTCTCCTCAGAAGAATTTCGCCACTTCCCCGAGCTCTTTTCTTTTGCGGAGCTGCGGCTCCTGTGCTTTCTTTCCGAGTGCAATTACGGAAAAGATCTCCTCATTTTCCGGGATCGCAAGAAGCTTCCGGATCGCGTCCGCATCCCGGATCCCCATGATCAGCGTGTCAAATCCCGCGTCGGAAGCCGCCAGAACAAGATACGCGTCGTGGAGTCCGAGATCGTAGGCGCCCCACGCATTGCCCTGCTCATTGGACTGCGTCTCGCCCGCGAAGCCGGAGAGTCCCGGAACAAATGTTGAGACGATCAGGACTGCATTTTCCGAATTTTTCCGATTAAATTCCGGCAGCCCTTCCGTGCGCAGTTTTTCAAGGATTTCCGGGGATTCCGCCACATAACTCCTTGCGGACTGCAGATTCTTCCAGGAAGGAGCCTGCTGGGCCTTTTTCAGGATCTCCTCGATCTGATCATGGTCAGGCCTCTCCTCCGTATATTTTCTTGTGCTTCTTCTGATTTTTATAAGGTCATTGAACTCCATTGTTTCTGTTCTCCTTCCTTCTTATCGGTACATTGTGTTTCTGGAAATCAGTACATTATCTTTTCCGGAAATCACATTAATCATAGCACAGTTTTACGCAGCAATTCCACTCAGAGCAATTTCACTCAGATGGACGGCCTCCCGTCAACGATCCTCCCGTACAGGTGGGCCGCGTCGCGCATGGCGATCATATTTTTCGGCGGTATATCGCTTTGCAGATGATGGGACGGACCAATGATATATCCGGTACCGTCCGGTGCCAGTTTGGCAATGGCATCTCTCACATCTGCGTAAACATCTTCCACGGTGCCCCGGACCATCACCTGCTGGGTATCGATCGCACCCATGAAAGCGAGCTTTCCGCCGGCTTTTTCATAGACCAGCTCCCGCCGCATGCTGCGGGTACATGCCTGAATGGGATTCAGGACGTCGATCGTCATCTCCGCGAAGTCCGGAAGCAGTTCCGTGACATCGCCGCACGTGTGCTTCATAATGATTCCGTCCGGGTTATATTTCAGAAAATGCTTTTTCACTTCGGAGCAAAGCCTCTCCTCATAAGGTCTCACCAGCCGGTTAAACATATCCCGTGAGATAAAGAGACCGTTCTGTGTCCCGAAATCATCCATATCGATCCGGAGGAACGTCAGGTACTGCCCGCATTCATCCAGCGCGCGGTTGTACAGCCGGATATAATAATCCGTAAAATGCTCCATAATATGGCAGGCATACTCCTCGTCCATCGCAAGCCTCGCCAGGAAATCCTCCATCCCGACCATGAGCGACGGCATCGTGAAGATCGAAGCGTTGAAATAGCCGCCGAGCGCCATGTCTTCCTGATCCATGATCGCTTTCGCGCGCTCTTTCAGGGTGGCGTGAATCTTCGGATCCTCGGGATCAGGCCACGGAAACGCGTCGAAATCCTCGATCTCAAACCCTTTCATCGGTGTGTTGGAGATCTCATAATCAAGTTCCCCGTTCGGCAGGACCATTTTTTTGTAAACGAATCCGAATTCCGTCGTAAAGGAATCATCCCCGTAATGAAACGGCCTGACGCCCGACGGGGAGCCGATCAGCAGGTACATCACATCGATCCCCATTTTCTTATAAAAAGAAACATCCGGGTAAACATTGCAGTTGGTGCCGCATTCCGTGAGGATCGGCAGATCGCCGAGATACCGGGCGAGCGAATTATACGCGCCGATGGAAAATGTCATGTCAAGAGGCAGCCGGTCCACAGGCCGGTGCTGCGCGGCCGCGATGTAGCGCTCGCGCGGGGTCATTTCTTTCATGTTGCACAGTTCTCCTTCCCAAAGACAGCTGTTGTGACTGCTTTTATGATAGCACAGTTCAGAATGACAAATCCATGTTTCGCGGTTTATAATTGAATATACGGAGCCGTTTCACATGATGCTGGCTGACATGCAGCATTTTTCCGCAGCTCCTGTTTATTGAACTGCAATCATTACCGGAGGCACCCCCTTGATCATTCCCGTTCAGGATCTTTGCGATCCCGCATTTTCCATTTTTCATACGCTGAACGAGGCGCAGCTGCGTCATTATTATGAGCCGGAAGGCGGCATTTTCATCGCCGAGAGCGCGAAAGTGACCGAGCGCGCTCTGGACGCGGGCTGTGTTCCCCATTCGATGCTGGTCAACAACGCTCTGCACACAGAGGAAGCGGAGCGCGTGCTGCGCCGGATCGGGGCGGATTTTGACATTCCCGTCTATACTGCTCCGGAAAATGTCATGACGAAGATCACAGGCTACCACCTCACGGGCGGCCTTCTGTGCGCGATGTACCGTCCGGAAATGCCCTCGCCGTCCGAACTGTTGAGCCGGATTCAGAAGACAGCCTCATCCGGAACGGATCCGGACGGTAACGGCATTCCGAAAAAACAAGATCAGGAAAATGGCTGTCCGGATGGGATACTCCAGCGGATCGCCGTCCTCGAAAATGTCACCAACCCGACCAACGCCGGCGCGATCATCCGGAGTGCCGCAGCCCTCGGGATGGACGCGGTCCTGTTCCGGGAAGGCTGTGCCGATCCGCTGAACCGCCGCGCGATCCGTGTCAGCATGGGGTGTGTCTTTCAGATCCCCTGGACTTACATCAGCGAATATTCGTTTCTGAAAGAAGCCGGCTTTCACTGTGTGGCGACTGCGCTGACAGACCATGCGGTCTCTCTGCTCGATCCGTCTCTCAAACAGCATGAGAAACTGGCTGTTTTTATGGGGGCGGAGGGGAACGGGCTCTTTCCGGAAACAATTGATTTCTGTGACGACACCGTGTGCATCCCGATGCAGCACGGCGTGGACTCCCTCAATGTCGCCGCCGCCAGCGCGGTCATGTTCTGGGAGCTGGGAAAACATCAGGAGAATTCTGTCTTATGGTGAAACTGATTGCCGGGTATTTATTTGAAAAATGCGGTGCCTGTCTTGCGGAGCCGGAAGACGGGTCCCTGAAAAGCCGGTGGGTCCGGGATATCCGCATGCTCCGGGAAGGGGAATCCCTGCAGCCGGACATCCTTTATTTTTATGAAAATGATCCCGCGCTGCCGGACAATAATCTCCCGGAAACATTTTCAACACAGAACAATTCCGATGGTACATTGCCATCAGGCTCACTCCTGCTTCTGACCGACGCGCCTGAGGATAAAATTCCCTGCCTTTTTCAGACGATCCGCCCTCTTCCGGGAGTGCGCATTTCCGGAGCCGTGCAGGCTGTGCGGGACTGTTTTTCTTATATCTCCGAGTGGCAGACACAGCTCTTCAATATCGTTTCCTTCGGCGGGGGCATTTCCGAACTGCTTGAAAATGCCGCCTCCATGACCCCGAATCACATCTACATTGCCGACATGAGCTTCAAAGTGCTGGCATTTACAGACAACACCGACATCCGTGAGACCAGCGCGAGCTGGCGCTATCAGGTCGCGCACGGCTATCTCCCGCCCGGCGTCATGAAGGGCATGATCGATACGGGGGAATTTGAGGAGCTCAATCATTTTCATACAGCGGAACACATGTATTCCAAAAATTTCTATGTTCCGTTCGCGACCCGGAATATTTTCCGGCAGAACCGTCCCCAGGCGCATTTATTTGTCGTCAACATCACGCGGCGACCCTGTTTTGAGGATCTTGTGGTGGCGGAAACGCTGGGGGATTTTATTGAAAGTCACTTTTTCCTTCTTTCCGGCTTTCATCTCAACCGGCTGGCATCCAATTACGACGCGTTTTTCAGCGATGTCGTCAGCGGGCAGCTCACGGACGAGACGGTCATCAGCCGCCAGATCCGCTTTTTCAGCTGGGAAATGCAGCATACCTACCGTATGGCGATTGCCCCTCTGGACATTTCAAACGCGGGAAACAGCGATACCACCCTTCTGCATCCGGAAAAGCCCGACAGCATCGGCATTCTCCTGTATGAACTGGAGAGCATTTCCCAGTGGCGCAGTTTTCAATATGAATCCTACATTGTATTTCTCCTCAACGAGACACTCGCCGACGCGGAGAGTCAGACAAAGCTTCTTCGGAAAACGGCTTCCAAACACAGACTGCATGTCTGTGCCGGTGTTCCATACAGCAGCTTTGCCGCATCCTCTTCCCAGTTCCATATGCTGAAGGAAATCGCGGTCATCGCGGAGGAGAGAGGGGAAAGCCGCACGGTCTATCCGGTCATGGATTACGCGCTGCTGTACTTCATGCATTTTGTGCATAATGAACCAACTCTTTCCGGCCTGCTCCACCCGGGAGCGTCCGCCCTGGTCGAATGGGACCGGGTGCACGAAACGGACTGGTTCCAAACATATCTCGTCTATCTGCAGAACGACAGAAATATCGTCCGCGCTGCCCTCGCCCTTCACATTCACAGAAATACCCTCTCCTACCGGCTGGAAAAGATCCGCTCCATACTTACTGTTGATGAGGAAAATGTTAATCAGCGGATCCATCTGCTGCTCTCGATGCAGTATCTCGCTGAGCAAATGAAGGAAACATAGTCATTGTGCACTAAGCACAAAAATCTTTTTTCTCTTCGTCAGTATCTTCATTGACCTTAAAGAATCCTCCTTTCTATACTGATATCAGAATTATCTGCAAACCGATGCAGCAGCCGGCATTCCGGCAGCGATATCCGATAGCAAAGGAGGATCTTCCATGCTGACCAAAAGACAGAATCTTCTCGAGACTATTCACGGCGGGAACCCGGACCGTTTTGTCAATCAGTTCGAGGCATTTTCCATCGTCCGCAATTCTCCCTATATGATCCATAACGCGGCTCCGAAGCTCGGCGGCCCCCGCGTCGTCAACGCCTGGGGCGTCACGCTGGAGTTCCCGGAAGGAACGCCGGGCGCTTTTCCGGTCCACAATGAAGACACGATCGTCGTTAAGGACATCACGAAATGGCGCGATTATGTTCATGCGCCGAAGGTACACTATGACGAATCCGAGTGGACGCCGTTTGTTGAGCAGGCCAAAGCGGTTGACCGCAGGGAACAGTTCGTGACATCCATGGTATTTCCGGGCATTTTCGAACAGACTCACTATCTCCAGGAAATCACCAACGCTCTGATGAATTTCTACGATGAGCCGGAAGCTGTCCATGAACTCATCGATTACATTACCGACTGGGAACTGGAATACGCGAAAGAACTCTGCGACCACTACCACCCGGATGCGCTCTTCCATCACGACGACTGGGGCACCCAGAGATCGACTTTCATGTCTGTCGACATGTTTGAAGAGTTCCTTGTTCCGGCTTACAAAGCGGTATACGGTTATTACAAAGAGCGCGGCGTGGAAGTGATCGTGCATCACTCCGATTCCTACGCGGCGACGCTGGTTCCGGCTATGATCGACATGAAAATTGATATATGGCAGGGCGTCATGGAAGGCAACGATGTGCCGGCCCTCATCAAAGAATACGGCGGAAAGCTCAGCTTCATGGGCGGCATCGACTCCGCGAAAGTCGACAAGCCGGGCTGGACCAGAGAAGAAGTCGCGGCGGAAGTCGAACGCGTATGCCGCGAGTGCGGAAAGCTCTATTTCATCCCCTGCGCATCGCAGGGCGGTCCGATGAGCACATTCCCGGGCGTCTATCAGGCAATTACAGAAGAGATCGACCGGCAGAGCAAGCTGATGTTCTGATAGCTGCCGGAGAAGGACTGCTCTGATTCCAGGCGTTTCAGATCTGCCCTTTGCCGATCCTTCATAAAGAAAGATCCGAATTCACATCAGAAGTGAATTCGGATCTTTTTCTATGAAGCGGTGTCCGGTTTAGATTTTTCAGGCTTTCTGTCCGTTTTATTTCTGCAGATCCTTCACCCGGAACCAGTAGTCATACTGCGCTGTGAATCCGAGAGAAGTATAGAGGCTGATCGCTTTTTCATTTCCCGCGACCACCTGCAGATAGGCTTTTTCCGCGCCGTATCTCTTTCCCTCGATCAGCAGCGTCTCGCATATTTTTCTGGCAATGCCGCGGCGCCGGTACTCCTTTTTGACATTGATCGCGTAGATTCCGATAAATTCCCGGTCCAGGATCCCGAGCCCCGTCGCGACGATCTTTCTGCCGTCCCGGACGGAGACACAGAGCACATCTTTCGGGATCGCCGCGTACATGGACGGAACGATCTTCATATGGATCACCGTGCAGTCCTCTTTGATCTTGAACAGTGCGTCGATCCACTCATCGGGAATGCGGTGGTCCACCCGGACCTCCAGAGGATCGTCGAGCAGCCTGTCCGCAAAATGCCCGTCCCGGCTGATACTCGGCATTTCCATCACTGTCGTGCGGTGCTGGATCTCATACCCCCGCTCCTCCAGCATCTTATCAAAAGAATCCTTGAGAAGAGGCGTGATCTTAAATATGCAGGGAGTATTCCACCGGTCATAGATCTCTTCGCAGTAACGGATCTTCTCCTCCGTCGGGATCAGCGATGCGCCGATCTGTTCCACGCAGTTCGTCCTGTGGGTGTAGAAGCTGGAATACCGGAGGATCCAGCCGTCATAAAGCTGCATCTGGTGCGACGGCCAGGCGTTCAGGGAAAGGTCTTCTATGATCTTGATTTCTGATTTTTCCACGTTGCTGATTCTTCCTTTATTTCTTTTCCTTGCTGAATCCGGTGATTTTGATGACCTTCTGAAAAGATACTCTCTCCGGCATCCTGCAGTCAAGCTTCTTTTCTGCCGGTTTAGATGACCTTCCGGGAAAACGCTCTCCAAACATCACACGGCCAGTTCTCTCACACCCACGGTTCCCGAAGGTTCCCCTCCGCATCAAATGCAAGTTCCCGGGGACTCCCAAGAATCTCTGTCAAAGGATTCTCCTCCGCCTCCGCGAGCATCGCCTCGGAGATCCCGATCTCACCCAGAGACAATGTATTCTTTATGTGAATGATCCTCGGGCTGTCCCGGTTAATATCGCTGCAGGACTTGACGCACAGGGCGATGGCGTCCCGGTCGCAGGGCATCACGATCGGAAGTTTTGAAAATGCGAGTGCCGTTGAAGTGATCGAATTCGGATACGTCTTTTCAAAATCCACCGCGTCAAAAAGCCGCTTCGATACGACGTCTGCCGCTCCCATTCCATAGGCGCTGCCGTGGGTCTTTTCCGTCAGGGCAAGAATGCATCTCATCTGCGCGTGCAGTCCGCCGGACGCGTACGGTGTCGCAAATGCGCCGGTGATGTTCGGATCCATGCCGCCCCCGGAGATATCTTTCCCAAT
Organism: Lachnospiraceae bacterium; assembly: GCA_015057835.1. Taxonomy (GTDB): domain Bacteria; phylum Bacillota; class Clostridia; order Lachnospirales; family Lachnospiraceae; genus Chordicoccus. The sequence goes on along the minus strand of SVDL01000061.1, from coordinate 6,880 downwards.
CTCATCCACTACCAGAACATCACAGCTGTCGAACCGGATCTTCGGCATCATGGAAAATGCCTCCGCAAGCAGTTCCGGCTCCCCGGTCCGGATCTCATCCCGCGTGAGAACCGCGATTTTTGCGGTTCGGTCAAAAGCATTTTCGAGAATACCGACGCCAAACGCGATATGCGAACGCGAAAGATGCACCTCCCCGAATTCCGGGATCCGCTCCGCCATATACTTGTATCCGGAGCTGTGGCAGGCATCAGCCCCCTTCTGCTTGCCGAGGCCGATCGCCATCATTTTCATGAGCCCGCTCTCGTATTTTCCGCGAAAAGAGGTGTGCGGCTTAATGCGGTTCACGACGATGATCTTATCCGCTTTCGCGGCAAATGCGTCCAGCCACACAGACTGCCCGTCCGGCGTTCTTCCCGTCTCCACGGTGTCCATGGAAGAGCGGACCGGACATCCCATCGTCTCTTCCGTGACGCCCAGTGACGTCAGGATTTCCCGCTGGCCATCCGCTGTTGCGCCTCCGTGGCTGCCCATCGCCGGGATGATAAACGGAAATGCTTTCCTGCCGCAGCAGAAATCCACCAGCGTTTTCAGAATAAACGGCAGATTGTCAATGCCGCGGCTCCCGCAGGTAATACAGACAGAGGCTCCTTCTCCGATCTCGCCGGCGATCTCCGGCTTCTTCAGCTGTTTCTCCAGGGAAGCCCGGATCTCCTCTTCCGTAAGATGGCGGTCGTCGAAGAGCTGTCTCACTTTCACGAATTTCGGAAGGCGGATATCCGATACATATTTGCTGAGGGAAGAATACATAAAAAATGCTCCTGTTCCTATAGCTTGTTCTTGAAGGAGATTTATCAGTCATTGTATGATGTTGACAGAATCTGCTGCCGCTTTTCTCATTGAAAGCAGCGGCGCCATCTTATTCGTACTGACGCCCGCAATCTCCTCCTTCGCAGGGACGCTCACGGAGACCGCCCGGATGTATCTGCGACCTCATCAATCTGTGGTGCTTTATCCTGCCGGTGGGCGCTCTGCTCGCATTCGTTTTCCGCGTCCCGGTGCTGGCCGTCTACTGTTTCCTCAACCTGGACGAGATCGTCAAGATCCCGGCGGAATACATCCATTACCGGAAATATAAATGGCTGAGAAATTTCACAGTGGTCTGACGATCAATACATAACGGCTTCCGGATCATCCACGATCAACTGGATCTCTTCCGGTGTGCAGACGTGAATATTTTCGTCAAACATCACATTCGGGGTCGTCTTGACTTCATTTTCCGGAAACAGCTCCGCCACTTTGGCGTTCAGTTCCTCTTCCGTGCAGGCCTTGAGATTTCCGGGCGTTCCCATGCTGTAATCCGTACCGCCGTCGATCACGAATTCGTACTCTGTAATCAGTTCCTCGTGAGCGATTTCCTGTACAAGAATATGTCCGGAAAATGCCGCCTCCGGCAGATCATTCCGGATCCTGTTCTGTCCCGGCAGATAGGAGAAGGATGAGAAGCTGCCGATCTGTCCCAGTGAAATCACTTCTCCGTCCGTATACTCATAAAGAGAGACCTGCGCGAGGCGGTCCGTCCCGTTGAATCCCACCGCAAGTTCGGGAATCTCGTCGCCGGTGATGTCGAACAGGCCGAAGGTCGGCGGATATTCCTCCCCTGTATAGTTCGCCATGAGGAAGTCATAGTAGCCGTGTCTCCAATGGTACTCCTCGGAGTTTTCATTTAAAGCGGCTTCCTCCGCAGCAGGTTCTTCTTCGGCCGCTTCTTCCGCCGCCTCTTCCTCCGAAGATTCTTCCACTGCAGCCGATTCTTCGTTCTCCTCCGAATCAGCAGGTTCCGCTTCCGAGGTTCCAGGGAGTTCCGGTGCAGACGGGGATTCCTCCGTCCCGATGATCTCCACCGGCGTCTCCGTACTGTCTGCTGTTGTTTTCTCTTTTTCCCTCTGGGCTTCGCGGATCTTCATTCCCAGCGTAAATGCGCCGGCACCGAGAAGAATGACCAGAATGACCGCCATGATCACCGTGCCGCTGGCCGGTCTGTTGCTCTTATTTATATCTGTATATCCTTTCCTGCCTCACTGTCATCTCAGAGGATTTTTTTTCGTCTTACTGTCATTCCGTACTATAATTCCTTTTTCACGATCCTGTGCTTCACGAGTCTGATCAAATGGTCATGCGCTGTTATTTACGCGAGGCCCGGAGCACAGGGCTTTCCGATCCCGCAGCGGTAGGCGTAATATAGTTCTTCCGTTGCAAGAGCCATTTTCGTCACGGAGAAATCATTACCCTCCGGATAAATATACCACGTATCCGTCAAAGTGTTGAGGTCGATACAGTCGCCATGTTTTCCGAGATAATTATACTCGATATGGCAGGAATAGAGAGAGGGAACCGGTTTTTCCATCTGAAACGGATCTCCGTCAAAATCGATCCCGGATACATGGAACCCGTTCATGTCATGGATGAGGGTGCCGTTTCCGAGACGGATATACCTCTTCGCATTCGGAAGGGAATCGACATGGACGGGAAGTTCCCCGGAGGAATACGTCCCCTCTTCCACTTCTCTTCTGACATTTTTCCGCTGCCACTCGTACCAGTCGGGAATATGGGCAAATTCCGTATTTCCGTCACAGGCTTCCAGTTCACTGAGTTCGGTCATTTTCCAGGATTTTCCGCAGGACGTACACTGCAGGAGAGCTCCTTCCGAGCGCATACGGAACTCCTTCCCGCATGCGGGGCACTGGTAGAGCACGCGGTGCAGCCCTTCCGCCCTCTTTTTATAAGTCACACGGATGCCGCGTTCTTTCTGCCAGGCAAAATCGTCGTACTGAAAAACTTCCACAATACGCCTGTTGATCTCATCCGCCGTCTTTTCCTGCAGTTCCTCCGGCGTAAACAGGAGCCGCATCTCCGCTTCCGTCGGTGCGACCCCCCGGTCATGCAGGTTCCAGAACGGAGAGTTGACGTGATGCCCGTGGCAGATCAACGAGACGACCGGCACCTTGAGGAGCCTGCAGAGCTTTCCCAGAGACACAGGCAGCACTGCTGTCGTCCCGCAGAGGGAGTAGCGCGCTTCCGGATAAATGATCAGAACATTTCCCTGCTGCACCGATATGCGGAGATGCCGGATCATCCCGATATCATCCGTAAATTTTCTCTTGCAGATACAGCCTACATCGCGAAGCAGCTTCTCTCTCCCGATAAATCCGTCGATCGCGACAATGTAATTTGCCCGATGAGGAAAAATCGCCTTCGTCGCAACTTTAAAATCCAGAAACGCATTGTGGTTGCACAGCAGCAGATACGGGGGACGGATCCCCTCCATGCCATACCTGCGGATCACAGGACGGTGATGCAGGAGCGACGGCAGGCTCACAAGATATGTAAGCGGTCGAAGATACCACTTCGTGGGCGTCGGAGGAATCGACATGTCAAAGCGTGCCGGTTCTGTTTTCATATTTCTGTACTCCCTGAATCATTAATTTCGGTCATTTTCCGGAACAGTCCCGTCCCTTTTCTGAATAGTCTTTGTCATTTTCCGGAAAATGTACAACTTACAGTCATTATACATTAGCTTCTTTCATTTCTACAATCTCTTTGAATTTTGCTATATAATATAATCATCCTGTCAGTAAAGGAGACACTGTTTTGCCCGGAACCATCATCGGAATCGATACCGGAGGCACCTATACGGATGCAGTTGTCTGCGACGCTGTTTCCCATGAGATCTACGCCTCCGCGAAAGCACTGACAACACACGGAGACCTCGCCGTGGGCATTCACAATGCCCTGGCTTCTCTTCCCTCCGGTTTTCTGAAACAGGCAGAAGCCGTCTCCCTCTCGACGACGCTGGCCACCAACGCCTGTCTGGAAAATAAAGGCTGCCGGGCTCTGCTCATTCTTTTCGGCACGGAAATGCCGACAGTCCGCAAATACGGTCTTAAGCACGGGCATTTTGACGCGGAAGATGTATGGTGCATCGAGACCGCCACGCATCCTGACGGAACCATAGACAGAATGCCCGACTGGAATGCGTTCGCGGAGGAATTTAAGGAGCGCTCTGCGGGATATGAGGCATTTGCCGTCGCGGAGATCTACGCTTCCAAAACCTGCGCGGTTCTGGAGAGGAAGGCGTGCGGAATCATTTCCGAAATCACTTCGGCGCCGGTCGTCTGCGGACACGAACTGTTCAGTGAACTGAATGTTCTGAAACGCGGCGCCAATGCTCTGCTCAACGCAAGACTCATTCCCATTATCCGGGAATTTCTCTCCGCCATCGACCGCTCTTTGAAAGAGCTTCATATTGACGCCCCTGTCATGATCGTCCGCAGTGACGGCACTCTCATGTCCGCTTCCTATGCGGTCACCCATCCCATCGAAACACTGCTGTGCGGTCCGGCGGCCAGTGCGCTGGGCGCGTGCGCACTGACCGGACTCGACAAGGCGGTCGTCGCGGATATCGGCGGCACGACATCCGATATGGCATTTCTGAACGGCAGGGAGCCGGAAGAGGTCAACGGCACGGTCCGGATCGGGGAATGGAACACTTTTCTGCATGGCCTGTTCATCGAAACGTTTGCCCTCGGGGGCGATACCGGCGTGTCCTATACGCCGTTCCGGGGGACAGCCGCAGACCCGGATATTCCCGAAAAGCCGGCGGTCCCGTCTCTTGGAAAGCGCCGGCTTATTCCCACCTGTGTCCTGGCATCGGACTGCCCGGAAGTCATGCCGGAACTTCGTTCTCTCAGCAGCCTTCCGGACTATCGCCTGAAAGACGCTTCCTGGTACGAGTATTATGTTTTTCAGCATGATCTTCCCGCTGCGGATTACACCAAAAGAGAAGAACTCGCTCTGTCATTTCTGCGTGAGCGCCCTCTCACGATCCGTCAGCTGCTCGCCAGAATGCAGGTCAAAAACGTCGGATTCAGCCCGAGAAGACTCGTTTCTCTCGGTGTGCTCTTAAAAAGCGGGCTCACCCCGACCGATGTCCTGCATGTACAGGGCATTTTCACAAAATACAATACGGAGGCATCGGAAATCATTCTCGATTTCGCCGCTTCCGCCATGCGCATGAAACGGGATGAACTGTGCGCGGAGATCCTTTCCATGGCGGAATTCCGTCTCTATAAAAATGTAGCGATGCTGCTCCTCGAAAAAAATTATCCGGAGGTGCGCTCCGGAAAACTTGATACGAAACTGCTGGAGCGGATCCTGGAAGAGCGCTGGAAAATCGAGCTGGCACAGAAGCAGGAATCACCCCTGCCAAAGCCGCTGTCCGCAGATCATCAAGACCCCGGACAGTCTTCTTCCGAAGCCGGTCCCGGTTTTCTGAGCTTCCCGATTCATACCTCCACCCCTCTGATCGGGATCGGCGGTCCTGCCTATTTCCTGATGCCCCCGGTCGCCGCGGCTCTCCATACGACCTGCTTCATTCCGAAACACGCCGAAGTCGCCAACGCGCTCGGCGCTGCTCTCGGGCACATCGCTTTTCAGGTAAATGTGGATGTGACTTATCTTTATGAACTGAGCGAAGAAGAAAAAGCCAGTCAGAAAGATGTCACAAAACCTGCCGGTTTCCACGTCCTGGGCAAAGGCATCAGCCGGCGCTTTGCCGCTTCCGAAGAGGCCGCTGCCATTGCATTTGCCAAAGAAGCCGCCCGCGATCTTGCTCTCGCCGAGGCAAAAGAGCGCGGTCTCAAAGGCCTCCCCGACATCAAAGAATACACGCGCAAAGAATACCTTGTGGAGCCTTCCATGCCGGGATGCATCAAGGTCACTCTTGTTGTGCACGACTGATCTCTATTGATCAGAAAAAGGGCATCTCTTTTTTCGGAAACTGTCCTGGTTTACCGTCAGAAGGGATGCCCTTTCATGAAGAAGATCTTAATCTTTCCAAATACCGCTCTATTTGAGTTTAAAATGGTTTCTGCTGTGTATACCGCTCCGCAAGACTCTCCGGTGCCGGCGGATTCTTCTGTTCCTGAGCCCGTTTCCAGGCATTTTCCGCTGCGTTGACTCCTTTGTTGAGGGTGGCGCGGATCGCCCATTTGACCGCGAGAAGAATGAAAGTTGCTGCCGCAAGAAGTACGATTCCCATTGCTGTTTCCATGATTTTTCCTCCTGATAATCTGATTTTAATGATTATGGTAAGTGATGTTTTTTACTGTTTATTTTTTTTCTTTTTTATAAGTTTTCCTGCTTTATAAATTTTTTCTGTTACAGGAATCTCGTTTTGCTCTTCAGCTGCATCTTGTGAGTTTCGACTGTCGTGGTCGGATCCATGGAAAGGATCATTTTTTCAATACGCGTCATCATCATATTCATTGTGTCAGGACGGTACGGGGATCCGTTTCTGGTTCTCCATTCCGTGAAATTGAAACGATACATCTGCCGTCCGGCGTTCTCTCCGAGATAAGTCAGTTTCGCGTTCCATGCGTGTGAGGATTTCCAGAGAACAGCTGCCTGTCCGTTGACGTTCGGATAAATATCCGTCTTCAGATCCGAATAGTCCGTGCCCCGGATCGCATTAAGCACTGCCGCGTAGGGGATCCCGGTGGAAAATGTCTCCATGTTCTCCCAGAAAGCATAATTTCTCTGAATGATTTTTCCCTCTTCCATCAGTTCTTTGTTTCTGGCGCTTCCCACCGCGATGGCGATTCCGAAGATCACTGCCGATAAACCTAAGATCAATACCCACTGCATTACCATTTCCTCCCTTTTTAAAGAGCTTTTGTTTTGCTTTACACCCTATAGACGTAAGGGAAAGGCGGCAGGATTTAAATTATTTAAATTTTTTTTGTAAAAATTTTTTTTAAATATTTTTTGAAATGCTGCTGAAAAATAATGCGGCACAAAACAGGCCGAATACCGGAGTATTCAG
>SVDL01000060.1 GCA_015057835.1 Lachnospiraceae bacterium | reverse complement strand
TGGTAAAACGTGCTGCCCTGTCGGACAGCTTCTGTATACTATCACACTATAAACGAGCTTGTCAACAACTAATTTTTTATTTTTTTAAGAAATTTTTCTCGCCGCCATTTTCGCCGATATTATCAGCCCCAAACGCCCTTAACAGCTTCTTTCACGGTATTTACGGCAATCAGATCAATACCGCTGATTTCTTTTACATTTTTCAGATTGGCCTTCGGCATGATAACTTTTTCAAATCCAAGTTTCTTTGCCTCCTGCACCCTGGCTGCGGCCTGTGTCACGGCGCGCACTTCGCCTGAAAGTCCCACTTCCCCGAAGACCATGACGCGGTCTCCGATCTCCTTATCCGTATAGCTCGATAAAAGAGCCAGAATGACGGCGAGATCCGCGGAAGGCTCACCGATCCGGATGCCGCCGGCGATATTGACATATGCGTCAAAAGAAGACAGATCGCAGCCGATCCTCTTCTCCAGCACGGCGATCAGCAGATTCACGCGGTTATAATCCATTCCCGTCGCGGTACGGCGCGGGATATTGAAAGACGTTCTGGAGACCAGCGCCTGAATTTCCAGAAGGATCGGCCGGGAGCCCTCCACCTGGCAGGTCACGACAGCACCGGAAGCGCCTTCCGGTTTTCCGCTCAGCATATATTCGGAGGGGTTTTCCACCTCCCGCAGACCGTCGCCCGCCATTTCAAAAACGCCGATCTCATTTGTCGAGCCGAAACGGTTCTTGACGGCGCGGAGAACGCGGTAAGAAGCGTGGTTCTCTCCTTCAAAATACAGGACCGTATCCACCATATGTTCGAGCACGCGCGGTCCGGCTACGGAACCGTCTTTCGTGACATGGCCGACAATAAAGACTATGATTCCCTCGCTCTTTGCGATACGCAGAAGAACCGCAGTCGCCTCGCGTACCTGAGTCACCGATCCCGGTGCGGAATTTACATCCGCCGAGTACATGGTCTGAATCGAGTCGATCACGACGAGCGAAGGTTTCGTTTTGGCAATCTCATTCTGGATCACTTCCAGATCCGTCTCACACAGGAGCAGCAGTTCGCCTGCATTTCCGCCCAGGCGGTTCGCGCGCATCTTGATCTGCTGAAGGGATTCCTCCCCGGAGATATAGAGTACTTTCCTGCCCATTTCCGTGAGATGGTGGCACATCTGCAGGAGCAGTGTGGATTTACCGATCCCCGGATCGCCGCCGATCAGGACGAGGGATCCCCTGACGATCCCGCCGCCGAGAACGCGGTCCAGTTCCCCGATCCGCGTGCCGGTCCGCTCGTCCTCACTGAATGTGATCTCGGAAAGCTTCTTCGGAACATTTTCAGAAATCCTGCGGGACGCACCGAAACCTGCTGCTCCTTTGCTTCCGGGCGCGGCAGGCTGGATCTTCTCTTCTACAAAGGTATTCCAGGCATGGCATGCCGGGCACTGGCCCATCCATTTGCCGGACTCGTACCCGCATTCCTGACAGAAAAATACTGATTTGACTGATTTCGCCATTCTTTCTCCACTTTATTTACACTTTGAACTTCACAGTCCCGTCTTTCGCGTACCGGATCTGTACTTTGTCGCCCTTCTTCACCTCGCCGCTGAGGATCTTCTCCGAGAGCGGATCCTCGATGCGGTCCTGGATCATGCGGCGGATCGGGCGGGCGCCGTATTTTTCGGAGTAGCCGGCTTCCGCGATGTACTTTTTGATGGAATCCGTGAAATGCAGTGTGAGTTCCATCTGGGAAAATGCTCTCTTCGCCAGATCTTTCAGCTGCAGTTCCGCAATGCTGGCCACTTCTTCCTTCGTGAGCGGGTGGAATACGATAATATCATCGATGCGGTTCAGGAACTCCGGTTTGAACAGCCGCCGGACTTCTTCCATGACGCCTTCCTTCATATCATTATATTCGCGCACTTTGTCCTCTCCCGCGCCGAAGCCGAGCCGCTTCGGCGCGACGATGGACTGCGCGCCGGCATTGGAGGACATGATAATGACCGTATTCTTGAAGTCGACTCTTCTGCCGTGCGAATCCGTGATATGGCCTTCGTCCAGCACCTGCAGCAGGATGTTGAAGACATCCGGATGCGCTTTTTCGATTTCATCGAAAAGAAGCACACTGTAGGGATGGCGGCGGACCTGCTCCGAGAGCTGGCCGCCTTCCTCGTAGCCGACATACCCCGGCGGTGAGCCGATCAGGCGGGAAACACTGTATTTCTCCATATACTCTGACATGTCGACACGGATCATAGACTGTTCCGAGCCGAAAACCGCGTCTGCCAGCACTTTCGACAGCTCCGTCTTTCCAACGCCTGTGGGGCCGAGAAACATGAAACTGCCGATAGGTCTCCTCGGATCTTTCAGGCCGACGCGTCCTCTTTTCACAGCCGAAGCCACAGCCCGGACCGCCTCGTCCTGCCCTATTATTCTTTTATGAAGCGTTTCTTCCAGCTTTGCCAGACGTTTCGTCTCGTTTTCCGCGAGTCTCGTCACCGGAATACCCGTCGTTTCCGCCACGACCGCGGCGATCTCCTCTTCACCGACGGAGGAGGTGTCCGTATTATTCTTGCTCCTGATCCGCAGTAATTTCGCCCGCATTGACAGAGAGCGCTGCTTCTTCTGCAGGTCTCTGGCGGTATCAAAGTCGCCGTCCAGGATCGCTTTCTCTTTATCCTCTCCGGCCTTCCTGATCTCATTTTCCACTTCGGAAATGCCGCTGCCCCTGCGGAAAATACCGAGCCGGCATTTGGAAGCCGCTTCGTCAATAAGATCGATCGCTTTATCCGGGAGCCGGCGGTCATTCATATAGCGCTCCGACAGGGTCACCGCCGCGCGAAGGGCTTCATCGGAAATGTTCACGCCATGGTGTTCCTCGAACGCAGGTCTCAGGCCCTTGAGAATGGCGATCGTCTCCTCCTCCGTGGGCTCCTCCACGGTAACAGGCTGAAAGCGCCGCTCAAGAGCCGCGTCTTTTTCAATATGTTTTCGGTACTCATCGATCGTTGTCGCGCCGATCACCCGGATCTCGCCCCTCGAGAGCGAAGGCTTCAGGATATTGGCCGCGTCGAGAGAGCCTTCCGCTCCTCCCGCGCCGATGATCGTGTGCAGTTCGTCGATAAACAGGAGAACATCGCTGCTTGCCGCCGCCTCGCGGACGACTTCGCGGATCCTCTCCTCAAATTCGCCGCGGTACTTGGTCCCGGCCACCATGCCCGCCATATCGAGCATGAGCAGCCGCTTGCCTTTCATCGTCTCCGGCACGTCTTTCGCGACGATCCTCTGGGCGAGGCCCTCCACGATGGCGGTCTTGCCGACGCCCGGCTCCCCGATGAGGCACGGATTGTTCTTGGTCCGGCGGCTCAGGATCTGCATGACGCGGTTCATCTCATTTTCGCGGCCGATCACGGCGTCCATTTTCCCTTCCGCCGCAAGTGCTGTGAGATCCCTGCTGTAGCGGTCCAGCGTCGGCGTCGCGCCGCCGGATTCTGTCTCCATTCCTGCCAGCTCTTCGTCAGAAAATGCTCCCTCCGCATGAAGTACGGAGAGAATCTCTTCCTGGAGCTTTTTCAGATCCACTTCCATCGTGTGCAGAAGCCGCGTCGCGACGCACTCCCGGTCCGCAAGGAGCGCCAGCAGCAGATGTTCCGTGCCCGCTTTTCCGCTTTTCAGCCTCTCCGCATAGGACAGCGCACGCTCTTTCGCCTGCTCCGCGCGCACGCTCATTTTCTCGGGGAGAGCTCCTGACTGGACCCCTTTCGGAGACACGAGCCTGGAGATCAGGCCGATCAGCTTGATCCGGTCAGCTCCGGCTTCCTGCAGGATCACGGAAGCGGCGCCCTCTTCGGCGTCGATCAGGCCGACAAGAAGATGCTCCGTACCGATCCGGTTGATATGAAATGACTGTGCGGCCCACCCTGCCAGCTGCATAGCGTGGACCGCAGAATCAGTAAACGATTTCGACATGTATCTGTTCCTCTTATAAGAAGGGGACGTCTCCGTCCCCGTATTTTTCCTTATCCGCTTTTGAGAAGCAGCGGATCAGCTCTCGCCGAGGCTGTTGTAGTATTCCTCCACGAGAAGGCATACTTCCTCTTTGGAAATATTGCGGCAGACCGCCTCCGCGAGCGTGACCTGCAGTTTATCCTTCAGGATACCGACAGCTTTCTCTCTGTCCCCATCAACGACGATCACGACGCCCTTGCACCGCTCAACGCTCACAAAGCCCTCCTCGGCAAGAAGGGCGTAGGCTTTGTTGACGGTATGCATATTGACGCCGAGCTGGTCGGCGAGCTGCCGGACCGACGGCAGGCAGTCTCCCTCACAGAGCTTTCCGTAAGCGATGCCGCTGACGATATGATCCCGCAGTTGCTGATAGATGGGCGTCTCCGAATCCTGTTCGATCCGGAAACAGCATTCACATTTCCGCTTCATCGATGGCCTTTCCGATATCGCTTCTGCAGAACGCATTTTCAAAAGTTACCTTTTTTACGGCTTCGTACGCATTGGCGCGGGCTGCCTTCAGATTTTCTCCGAGTGCCGTGACGCCGAGGACACGGCCGCCGTTTGTCACGGTCTCACCGTTTTCATTTTTCGCGGTGCCCGCGTGGAACACGAATTCCGTCTCCGAACCCGCAAAGTTCTCAAGGCCTTTGATCGGGAATCCCTTCTTATAGCTGACCGGATATCCGTCCGAGGCGAGGACGACACACACGGCGGCATTGTCCGCGAACTTCAGGTCGACATCGGCGAGTTTCCCGTCGATGCAGGCCTCGCAGACTTCGACGAGGTCATTTTCCATTCTCGGAATGACCACCTGGGCTTCCGGATCGCCGAAACGGCAGTTATACTCGAGGACCTTCGGGCCGTCGGGCGTCAGCATGAGGCCGAAGAAAATGATGCCGACAAAAGGTCTCCCCTCCGCAGCCATCGCGTCCACGGTCCGCTGATAAATGTTGGCCTTGCAGAAAGCATCCACTTCTTCCGTATAGAACGGGCTCGGGGAAAATGTCCCCATGCCGCCGGTGTTGAGACCGGTGTCGCCGTCGCCGGCTCTCTTGTGATCCTGGGCGGAAGTCATCGGCTTGATGGTCTTTCCGTCGCAGAAAGAGAGAACGGACACTTCCCGTCCGGTCATGAATTCCTCGATGACCATGCGGTTGCCGGCGTCGCCGAATTTCTTGTCCTGCATGATCTCTTTGACGCCCGCCACAGCCTCTTCAAGATTCTGGCAGATCAGCACGCCCTTTCCGAGCGCCAGCCCATCCGCCTTGAGAACTGTGGGAAATGACGCCGTCTTCAGGAATTCCAGCGCTTTCTCCGGGTCGTCAAATGTCTCATATCCCGCTGTCGGGATATTGTATTTTTTCATAAGTTCTTTGGAAAATGCCTTCGATCCTTCCAGGATCGCCGCATTTTTCCTCGGTCCGAAGACGCGGAGGCCGGCCTCTTCGAAGCAGTCGACAATGCCGCCGACGAGCGGGTCATCCATGCCTACGATGGTGAGGTCGATCGCGTTTTCCTTCGCGAATGCTGCCAGCTTGTCAAATTCCATCGCCTTGATCGGGAGGCACTCCGCGATCTCACTGATGCCGGCGTTGCCGGGGGCACAGTAGATCTTGTCCACCTTCGGATTCTTCTTCACTGCCCATGCGATCGCGTGTTCTCTTCCGCCGCTGCCTACGATCAAAACTTTCATATTAATAAATCCTCCGTCCATGCTGCACCGGAAAGAAGTTTTCCGGTCTGTTTCATTTATTCCGAGATAACGGCTTTTCCGTCGACAACTTTCACTTTGCCGTGGGCGATCAGCTGGATCGCCTCGGGCATGATCTGCCATTCCGCTTCTTCCATCACTCTGCGCTGCAGGATCTCCGGCGTGTCGCCTTCTTTGATCCGGACCGCTTTCTGGATAATGATCGGGCCTTCGTCCAGGTTTTCATTTACGAAATGAACGGTCGCGCCGGTGAGCTTGACGCCTCTCTTAAGAGCGGCTTCGTGGACCCGCAGCCCGTAGAACCCCTTTCCGCAGAAGGAAGGAATGAGTGCGGGATGAATATTGATGATCTGATTCGGAAATGCTTTCACAAGGCACATAGGCACCTGAACCATAAAGCCGGCAAGTACGATCAGATCCGGTTCATATTCCTTCACCTTCGCAAGAAGCGCTTCGTGGAACGCCTCCCGGTCAGGGAAATCCGCCGGCCGCACGACTTCCGCTGCCGCGCCGGCTTTTTTTGCCCGCTCCAGGGCGTACGCGTTCGGGTTATTGCTGATCACGGCCGTGATCTCCGTATCTGTGATCTTGCCCTCCGCGATGGCGTCCAGGATCGCCTGAAGATTGGTCCCGCCTCCGGAGACCAGAACAACTGTCTTCAGCATACGTCCACTCCTTTTTCGCCTTCCCTGACAGATCCGACAACATAAGCTTTCCAGCCGGCGTCGCGGACTGCAGCGAGGGTCTTCTCCTCATCTTCCGGCGATACGGCGAGAATCATGCCGATCCCCATATTATAGGTGTTGTACATCATGTGTTCATCCACGCCGCCCTTTTTCGCAAGAAGACGGAAAATGGGAGGCACCGGATAACTGTTCTTCTCGACATAAGCCCGGGCCCCCTCCGGAAGCATACGCGGGATATTTTCATAGAACCCGCCGCCGGTGATGTGGCTCGCGCCGTGAATGCGCACACCGGCCTCCCGGATCGCTTTCAGTTCCCGGACATAAATCTTGGTCGGGGCGAGAAGGATTTCTCCGAGTGTTCCGCCCAGTTCTTCATAGTATTCCGAAAGAGTCTCTTTGGAGACATCAAAGACCTTTCTGACAAGTGAAAAGCCGTTGCTGTGGACGCCGGTGGAGGCGAGGCCGATAAGAACGTCTCCCGGGGCGATCTCCTGTCCCGTGATCATTTCCTTCTCATCCACAACGCCGACCGCAAATCCCGCGAGGTCATACTCCTCTTCCGGCATAAGGCCCGGGTGTTCCGCTGTCTCGCCGCCGATCAGCGCGCATTCCGACTGACAGCAGCCCTCTGCGACACCCGCTACGATCTGTTCGATCTTTTCGGGAATATTCTTCCCGCAGGCAATATAGTCAAGGAAAAACAGCGGTTCTCCGCCCGTGCAGGCGATGTCGTTGACACACATTGCCACACAGTCAATGCCTACGGTGTCATGTTTATCCATAAGATAAGCCAGCTGGATCTTCGTCCCGACGCCGTCCGTGCCGGAGACCAGGACCGGCTTCTCCATCTTCTTGATTTTTTCCAGGGAAAATGCGCCCGAGAATCCTCCGATCCCCCCAAGGACTTCCTCCCGCATCGTCTTCGCGACATGCTTTTTGATCAGTTCCACGCTTTTGTAACCAGCCTCAATATCGACGCCTGCGCTCTTGTAATCCATATCAGTCCTCCCGGTTTTATTTTTTGTAATTCTCGTATCCGACTTCTTTAAGGCGGGCATCCTTTGCCTGCACTTCCTGTTTCATGTTTTCCGTATAGGCTTTCAGGCGGCCAAGCAGTTCTCCATCGCCGATCGCGAGTATTTTCGCAGCCAGGATGCCTGCATTTTTCGCGCCGTCGATCGCGACGGTCGCCACCGGAATGCCGCTCGGCATCTGTACGATGGAATAAAGGCTGTCACGTCCGCCCAGCGATGCGGTGTGCATCGGGATGCCGATGACCGGCAGCGGGAACAGCGCCGCGCACATGCCGGGAAGATGCGCCGCCATACCGGCGCCGGCGATAATGACTTTAATGCCCCTCTCTTCCGCTCCTTTCGCGTACTCAAAGAAAATGTCGGGTTCACGGTGTGCCGAAATGATCGTCATCTCATATTCCACCCCGAGTTCTTCCAGCACTTTCGCGGCCTTCGCCATCACCGGAAGATCCGAATCGCTGCCCATCACAATACTGACTTTTGCCATAAAACTCTCCTTTCGTCACCGTACTCCCATGAGGAAGACCATGAGCCACCCAAGCATTACGATACCGCCGATGATCGTACCGGCGATGCTGAAACCGGGGGCCGTATCTTTCTCCTTAAAAGAACGGACCCCGAAAAAAAATGAGCACACTGACAGCAGCATGCCGATCAGAGCCGGCGCGCCTGCTGCAAGTCCTGCGTTACCTCTCGCGTGAAACGAAAGGATTACGCTGATCAGAAACAGTCCCGCGGAAACTCCCGCCGTGATCAGGGCGGACTTTCCTCCCTGGGACTGCTGTTTTTCAAAAAATCTGTATTTGCGGTTTTTCTTCATATATAAATGAAACCCTTTGTTCCGCCCGGATTTCTTTCTCAACCCGAATGTCCGGATTCCTTATTCTTTGTTCCGGGGGCTGCGCCATTTTCCGTACAGTCTGACTCTCCGAAGTTTTCTCATGAGAAGAAAACACAGGTATCCGATCACCGTACCGCAGGTATTGAGGATCAGATCATCGACATCACAGATCCCGAGCCGGGTGAGCAGCTGTACCCCCTCCACCGCGGTGCTGAGAAACATTCCCGCTGCCAGAGTCGGGAAGAAACCCGTAAATTTTCGATCCATGACCGGGAAGAAAAAACCGACCGGCACAAACCCGATGATATTTCCCGCGAGGTTCAGGAATACCGCATCAAACCCGAGGGAATCCCGGTATTCAAAAAACCTTCGTATCTCCGCAAAGGGTGTAAAGTTATACCGCCGTATATCCCTGATTCCCGGTCCGTGGGAGTACCACTCCGCGAAGAACAGGAAATAGATCAGGATCATGATATACGCAGCAAATAAAAGGCGGCCGGTCAGCCGGATTTTTCGCTCTGTTCTCCTCAAAACCCGTTCTCCGCCTCAGCGCTCCGCGCCGTACTGCTCATAATAAGCGTCGATTGCCGCTTTCATGCGGTCATCGATCAGAACTTTTCCTCCGACTTCCCTGCCATAGAGATATTCCGTGACTTCCTCCATCGTGACGATGGCGGTCGTCTTCATTCCGTAGTTTTCCGCGATCTCCGTGAGGGCGCCCTTTGTCCCCTGTCCCCGTTCCATACGGTCGACAGAGACCACGAGGCCAAGGACCTGCACGTCTCCCTGTGCTTTCAGGATCGGCATGGTCTCCTGAATGGAAGTGCCCGCCGTTGTCACGTCCTCGATAATGACGACCCTGTCGCCGTCCTTCACGGGACTGCCGAGCAGAATTCCCTTATCGCCGTGATCCTTCACTTCCTTGCGGTTGGACGTATAGCGGATATCCGCGCCGTATTCTTCCGAGAGCGCGATGGTAGCCGCCACAGTCAGCGGGATGCCCTTGTAGGCGGGCCCGAAAAGCACGTCAAAATCCGCTCCGAAGGTCTCATGGATCGCTTTCGCGTAATACTCTCCGAGACGGCGGAGCTGACTGCCGGTGCGGTAAAATCCGGTATTAATAAAGAAAGGCGTCTTGCGGCCGCTTTTCGTGACAAAATCCCCAAACTGAAGGACGCCGCATTCCACCATAAATTCAATAAATTCCTGTTTGTACTGTTCCATAAATACTCCTGTTTCCGGAACCGCTTCCGGGCTATGATTTTCCAAACCGGTTATTTTGCAGGAAAATATGCTGCCGGCAGCATTTCCCGCCGGCTGCGCTATTCATAATATCACAGTTTCATGCTTCTGCACAGCCCTGTTGCGTTCTCTTCCGGAGAGATTCCCTCATGGACTGCTCTGTTCCGCTGCCTTCCGAACAGATTTCTTCGCAGGGATACCGCTCCTTTACTTTGCTGTACAATTTATTCCCGCACTGCACCGATCAGCTCCCGGACCGAGGCGATCTCATTTTCCTTCAGAAATGCTTCGATCCCGTCCGCTGTTTCGGCTGCGGCAAGAGGATTGCGAAATGTCGCCGATCCTACCGCCACAGCGCTTGCGCCTGCCAGGATCATTTCCAGCGCATCCTCTGCATTTGTCACACCGCCCATGCCGATCACAGGGATCTTCACCGCGTGGGCTGCTTCGTAAACCATGCGGACCGCTACCGGATGGATCGCAGGTCCGGACAGACCGCCGGTCCTGTTCGCCAGCACAAAACGTCTTGACCGCACATCGATCTTCATGCCGGTGATCGTGTTGATGAGAGAGACGGCATCCGCTCCGCCGTTCTCCACGGCACGGGCGATCTCTCTGATATCCGTGACATTCGGAGAGAGCTTCACGATGATCGGCTGTTTCGCGATCTTCTTCACCGCTGCCGTGACCGCCTCCGCCTTTTTCGGATCCGTTCCGAAAGCGATACCGCCCTCTTTGACATTCGGGCACGAAATATTGATCTCGAGCATATCCGCTCGGGTATCCGCCAGTTTTTCGACCACCGCAAGGTAATCCTCCTCGCAGTGTCCGCAGACATTGACGATCGTCTTCGTGTCAAACTGCGCCAGGAAAGGCAGATCCTCTTCTATAAATGTATCCACGCCCGGTCCCATAAGGCCGATGGCGTTGAGCATTCCCGACGGGGTCTCCGCGACGCGGATCGTGGGATTCCCTTTCCAGGGCACCGGGGCGATCCCTTTCGTGACGACAGCGCCGAGGCGGGAGAGATCAAAAAACTCCCCGTATTCCTTTCCGGACCCGAAGGTCCCGGAAGCTGTCATCACCGGGTTTTTCAGGGTAACGCCGGCAATCGTGACGGATGTATCTACTTTGTTCAGCATAATGTATTCTCTCTTTTCAGAATCGATTCAGGAACAGGTTCCGGTATCTCTCCGCGTCATGTTATTCCCGGATTCCGGTATCTCTCTCCGTGTCAGTGCAGCTCCGCGAGCTCTTCCGCCCGGAAAACGGGACCGTCTTTGCAGACTCTCCGGAAATTGACATGATAATGCGGATCCGGCTCTGTGGTCTCACAGACGCAGCCGAGGCAGGTCCCGACGCCGCACGCCATTCTCTCCTCCATGGAGACGTACAGCGGGATCTCCTTTTCCCGGGCAAATGCAGCGAGGGCCTTCAGCATCGGCTTCGGTCCGCAGGCAAATATCAGATCGTACGGGAGACGGATCTCCCGGATCGCGTCGATGACAGTTCCGTGAACGCCGCTTGAGCCGTCGTCTGTGGCGATGCTGACGGCGGTATTTTCGCTGATCTCGTCATAAAGAAACAGATCGTGGCGGTAGCCGAGCGCGCACATGACCGCTTTCGGAGGCTTCACAAAGGAATCTCCCTCCGCGGCGCAGGGCTCATCATAAAGATCCCGGACACACCCCAGCATCGGCGGCACACCCAGTCCGCCCGCCGCGAGGAGCAGTCTCTTTCCGGATGCTTCCTCCAGCGGGTAGCCGTTTCCGAGCGGTCCGATGCAGTCGACGAGGTCACCGGTGCGCAGCTGCGCGAGCTGCCGCGTCCCCTCTCCGACAATACGGAAAACAAACCGGAGCGCACAAAGTCTCCGGTTTATATCACAGATACTGATGGGTCTTGGAAGGATCCTGGACGGATCCGCGAGATAAAAAGACACAAACTGGCCCGCCCTGGCCGTTACGGCAAACGGCACCTCCGCCCAGAAGGAGCAGATGTCGTCCGTCAGCATTTCCCGGGAGATAATGCGGGCTTTCTCAAGTGATTTCATGGCAGGCAGATTTCCCTTCCTTATGATGATAATGCAAGCGCGCTCTGAATATCCGCTCTCATCATGATAATGTAAGCGCGCTCTGAATATCCTCTCTCATCGCGATGACCGCCGCGCGGGAGGCGTCCGCATAGGCTTCCGCGCCGTAAGACGCGTATTTCTCCTGTTTCCAGGCAGCTATGATGCCGCGGGAAGAATTGACGATGGCGCCGAGTCCGTCTTTCCGGAAAAACGGGATCAGATCCTTGCCGCTGCCGCCCTGCGCGCCGTAACCCGGCACGAGAATGCAGGCCTTCGGCATGATATCGCGAAGCACTCTTCCCATCTCCGGGTATGTCGCTCCGACCACCGCTCCGACTTCCGAGTACTCGCCGTCCATGCAGTCCGCGCCCCATTCATCCACCATTTTCCCGACCAGTTCATAGAGCGGTTTTCCGTCGATGATCCTGTCCTGGAATTCTCCACTGGATGGATTGGAGGTCTTTACCAGAATGAAAATTCCTTTTCCGTTCTCCCTGCAAACGTCAATAAACGGCTTCACACCGTCGGTGCCGAGATACGGATTGACCGTCGCAAAATCCTCATCGAAGGGGGCAAATGTATTCTTCCCGACCTGTACCTTCCCGAGATGACCGGAGGCGTAGGCCGCTGATGTGGATCCGATGTCGCCCCTTTTGATATCACCGATTACAAGGAGCCCTTTGGAGCGGCAGTACTGTACGGTCTTCGCAAATGCTGCAAGGCCCGGAATTCCGAATTGCTCATACATGGCAATCTGCGGTTTTACCGCCGGGATCAGGTCATACACCGCGTCTACGATCCCTTTGTTGAACTGCCACACGGCTTCTGCCGCGCCTTCCAGGGTCTCACCGTACTGCGCAAAGGCATTCCCAAGGATCTGTTCCGGAATAAACCCCAGCATAGGATCCAGTCCGACCACGATCGGCGCACCGGTTGCCTGAATTCGTTCGTTAAGTCTGCTGATCATGCATTTTCCTCCCATACGACCTCGCCGCCGCAGATCGTGTACATCGTTTTTCCGTAAACTTCCCTGCCGGCAAACGGCGTGTTGATGCCCTTTGAAAGGAAATTCGCCGGATCGATGACGTATTTATTCTCGAAATCGAAAATGGAGACGTCCGCCGGCGCACCGACTTCCAGGGTACCCGCCGGAATTCCCATGACTTTTGCGGGGTTCACGGTCATTTTCCGGATCATCTGCATCAGGGTAATATCCCCTGTGCGGACCATTTCCGTGTAAAGAAGCGCGACGCTGGTCTCGATGCCGACGATTCCGAAAGGCGCCGTGCGGAATCCGCCTGCCTTCTCCATTCGCGCGTGAGGTGCGTGATCAGTGACAAGAATATCGATCGTGTCATCCGCTACTGCTTTCCGGATAGCGTCCCTGTCCGCGGGGGTCCGCAGAGGCGGATTCATCTTGAAGTTCCCGTTGTCATCCGGGATATCGTCCGATGTGAGAATCAGGTAATGCGGGCAGGTCTCCGCGGAGACGTCCACGCCCATCGCTCTGCCCGCGCGGATCAGATCCGCCGAGCCCGCCGTTGAGCAATGGCAGAGATGGAGGTGACATCCGGTATCTTTGGCAAGGATCATATCTCTTGCGATAATGACATCCTCCGAGGCGTTGTTTATGCCCGGAAGTCCCAGCCGCACCGCGTTTTCGTCTTCATTCATGACGCCGCCGTCCACAAGAGAGAGATCCTCGCAGTGGGAGCAGACCGGAACACCCGCTTTTTTCGCTTCTTTCATCGCTTCCCGGAGAAGCTTTGTGTTCATGACGGATTTTCCGTCTTCCGATATCGCCCGCGCACCGGCTTTCACCGCTCCCGCTATATCGGTCATTGTCTCGCCCTTCATGCCTTTCGTGATGGCGAGGACCTGATACACGTTGATCGCAGAGCTCTTTCCTTTATTGACTACGTAGCTGATCCGGTCCGGTTCGTCCATGACCGGCTTGGTATTGGGCATGGCGAGGACGGACGTCACGCCGCCGTGAGCCGCTGCCTGCGCACCTGTGAAAATGTCTTCTTTATAAGTCTGTCCCGGATCTCTGAAATGGACGTGCATATCCACGATCCCCGGTGTCACGGTAAGCCCTTTGGCATCAATTACTCTGTCTGCTTTTCCTTTGATACTGTCTTTTCTCTCAGCTATAACCCCGTCCCGGATGAGAATGTCTTCTTTCTTTTCCGTTCCGTTTACGGGGTCAATGACGGTTCCGCCTTTGATCAGAATTGTATTCATAAGAAGCCCTCCAAACTTGTGTGTATTGTACCATGATGTTCTTTGCGCTGAAAAGCCTTAATTGCTCTGCAGGACATCGTTTTCAGAGCTGTTTTGCAAAAAAAGGCAGGTTTGTAAAAAATAGTAAAAAAGAACTTTTAAAACTTCACATATTATGTCTTTTTTGACAAGATTCCCCTTGACTTGTCAATATGGCACAGATATAATCGTAGTGTTGGTTTATTTACTTATTCTGTGGAGGTAACACATCATGAACAAGGGCACTGTTAAATGGTTCAACGCGACCAAGGGTTTCGGCTTCATCACCGGCGAAGACGGAAAAGATGTTTTCGTACACTGGTCGGCAATCCAGGGCGAAGGCTATAAGACTCTGGATGAAGGTCAGGCTGTGAGCTATGATCTTACCGAAGGTCCGCGTGGTCAGCAGGCCGCAAACGTCGTAAAATTATAATTATAAGAACGAAACAGTTCATTCATTATTATAAATCCTTACCTCGTTAAACAAAATCCCGTCCCGTAAGGGCGGAGAATCCAAGACTGTTTTATATTGCTTTCAGAAACGGCATGGCTTCAGGGTCATGCCGTTTCTGTTTCATTACTCAGATCAATAACAAAGAAGCATCTCCCTGATCAGAGAACCCGCTCAGAATCCGTCATTTCCGTGATCTCCGTGATACTATATCCGGGCGTTAAAGTTTCCCAAAAAAAACTTGTTTCATACTTGAAGTGTTCACATTTAACGACTATAATCTTCCAAATACAAAAAGCAGTATTTTTCAGGCAATTTTAATGATGTGACTATTACAGGTATCATGCATACCGTAATCGTTCCGTCATTAAGTACAATAATTTTAACCGCATTAATAATAATGGAGGTAAAGATGAAAAAGAAACTATTTGCCAGGGTTCTTGCCATGACACTTGTAATCGCACTGGCGGGCTGCGGAAAGACCGCCCCGGCGGAAAGCAGTGTCGCGGAAGAACCGCAGGTCACAGAAGAGCCCGAACTTCCGGAGGCGGATGAGGGGCAGAATCCTGTCATGAATTTCATTGGCGTATACAACGCTGAAGGCAGCAAGGAAGTTCTTGTCGAAGCGGAAGAGACGGAAAATGCGAAATTTACCGTCACGACCGCAGCCAACCCCTGGTTCCACACGGAGACTGTCATGAGCGGAACCTTTGATTCCGAAACGCTCACAGTGGAATTCAGCAACGCAGAGATGACAGAGTTCACTTATAACAGCGACGGCAGCGTCCGGGAAGAAAAGACCGGTTATAAAAGCGGCGCCGGCAAAGCCGTTTTCAGTGAAGCGGACAGCACTCTCACTCTGACCATCACGGAAAACCTTCCCGACGGCGATGTTGAGACTGTATTCACCTGGGGACCTTCTGCTGACATGAAGACCGTCACCGCTGCGGATCACTACTCATCCGTAACAGCGATGGACAAATTCGACGTGGAGACCGTTGTCGCCTTTAACATTCATAAAGCCTATCTGGGTGAAGACTGGGCGGCTCTTGCCGACATGATCCGCTATCCTATCACGATCAATGAGACCGAGCTCGCTGACAAGGAAGCCTTCCTCGGATACATGACCGGCGCGCACGTAAGCGAAAGCGACCGCAAAGCAATGAGCGAAGAAGACTGCCTGGATATGTTCCTCAACGCGCAGGGAATCTGCATGGGCACCGGCCAGGTCTGGCTCAGCGACCCGAACTATATGACAAGCGAGGAACCGAAGCTTGAGATTATCGCTCTCAGCGGAATCGAGACTCCTGCCAC
>SVDL01000160.1 GCA_015057835.1 Lachnospiraceae bacterium | reverse complement strand
CGGCGGAGAAAGCACCAAGTTTTTCTTTAAACAGGCTGTCGGCCTCTCGGAGAAGTACCGCGTCATCCTGTTTGATCACCGCGGACACGGCGCGTCCGATCTCGGCGACCAGCCGATCAATCTGAAGAGCCTGGCGGATGATCTGAACGACCTTATGGATCATCTTTCAATCACTCATACCTATCTTGCGGGACATTCCCTCGGAGCGATCAGCGTTTTTGGTTATGTCGAATACTACGGAGACAGCCGTCTGGATGGACTTATTCATATGGACATGTCGCCGAAACCATTCGCGGTTACAGAAGATGAGTATCCGCTCGGATGGAAAGGGACCGGAAGCATTGACTATCTGACGACAGTCCTTGACGTAAACGGAAAGAAGAGTACCGGCGAACTGCTGGTAAAGAGTGTATTTGAAAATGCGGACGAACACATGGCGGATATGCCTGAGTTTCTCCTCGAGGAAGAAGCTGTCAATGCAACGCCGGCGAGGCTTGCATTTGACATGATCACGGTCACTGCCGACCAGAGAGAGCTTCTTTCCAGAATAAACTGTCCGGTTCTTGTTGCTTACGGCACAGCGCATGTACTGTTTCCGAAGTCGGTATTTGACTATATGGAACAGCATCTGAAATTCCCGACGATGCTGCCGGTGCCCGGGACACATTATTTCTTTATTGAGAACGCGGATATTTTCAATCAGGGAGTGATCGACTTTATCGAAGAAAACGAAAGCAGAAGAACAGTAGCTTAACCATAATACTTTTCTCCTCATATACAACATATTCACGGCAAACGGACTGCTCTCCGCGCGGGAACGGTCCGTTTCCACTAGGAGCCAGGGAGAACCGTCCCCATTGGCGCCGTTTTTAATATGAAAATGCTGCGATTTTTATTATAATTGAACCAGAAGCTTTACATTGTTTAGAATTCATGGAGAAAGAATTATGAATTACGTACAGATCCAACAGTTTCTGGTTCTATCCAAGACCATGAATATGACAAAAGCTGCGAAAGAGCTTTTCATTACGCAGCCGGCGCTGAGCCATTCTCTCTCGAAAATGGAGGATGAGCTCGGCATTAAGCTTGTGTACAGGGACGGTAACCGCCTGATCATGACGAATGAGGGGCGGGCGATGCTGAAGGATTTTGAAGAGATTCAGAAATCTTATGAGAAGATGTTTGCCCACGCAAGAAACATGGGGGAAAAGACAAAGGATAAAATCGTGCTGGGATTTTCCGGGTCCGCGGCGGCATTTTCCGCGCTGTTTACTTACGGCGTGCTGTCGCATTATGAGGATACTACTATCGAGAAAATATTTGCGGATCAGGAAACTGTAAAGAGCATGCTGCTGAACGGGCAGGTGGATTTTGCAATCACATTTCCGCCTATCACCGGTGATGATATCGAGAGCCGGGTCCTGATCCGGGATCCGATCCAGATTGCCATCGCCGGCCGGCATCCCCTCCTGAAGAAAATGAAGATCCGTCTCGAGGATCTCAAAGACTATCCGATGATCTGTCTCACGAGGGATAATCCCTTCACGAGAGTCTGCGAACAGTTTCTCGCGAAAAAGAATCTTTCTCTGCAGATGGAGGAGGTCAATTATAACGAACTCATGCAGCGGGTGGAAGCGGGGAGAGACGCAGGAAAGGTACTGTGTTTTACGGCGAGAAACCAGTTTTCCAGCTGGTACGGCAGAGGATACCGTTGCCTTCCGGTAGAAGACCTGAACGAAGCGCTGATCACCTCGATCGCCTGGCGGAAAGACGCGGATTTCGGCTATGAATACAAAGGGCTGATCGAGAAGATCGAAAAAGGCTACGACCGCGTTTACTACAGAAATTACCGGAATTTGAAACCGGAGTAACGTAAAGGGAAATAACCCCGAAGAAGAGAGCAGACATTCTGAAAACAGGAGTGCCGGCTCTCCTTTTTTGTGTTCCGAAGGATAAAATACCGGATTTATCAATATTTTGTGGACTATTACTTCTGTTAATCATACCCATTAACGATATTTATATTCCGATGAATTTAACGAATTAGACAATAATTGCTGTGAAATTTATAGTTTTCTTAGAAATAAATCAACAATTCATACGTATCTAAGGAGGCTGTACATGATCCTGTATATGAACCGCTACTTTCTGAAACCGGGCACAAGAGAAGCACTTGTGAAGGAACTGAATGACTCCGGCGTCGAAGCTATGTTCCGCGCCATGCCGGGCAACATCAAATTTGATTTTTCCATCCCGGTTAATGAGGACAATCTTCTCTACATGAACGATCTCTGGGCAACGCAGGAGACATTTGAAGCGCATCTTCACTGCGAAGCAGTCGATATCTGGCATGAGATCAAAGACCGGTATGTGATCGACAAGGACAGCCGCCGGTACGACATTCCCTGATCCGAAGCCGGCAAAACGAAAGAGATAAGAAACCGGATCCGGAACGTCATTGAAATAAGAGAGCAAAGTTTAATGACTTCCAGAAAAGGGCGAACAGAAAAGGGAGGAATCACCGCTATGTACAACGCAGAAACAAAGGAAAAAGCAAATGACGGCAAGAAGCTTGGCTTCGGCTTCATGCGTCTGCCGCTGACCGATCCGAACGACCCGGGCAGCGTAGACGAACAGAAAGTCAATAAGATGGTCGATATGTATATTGACGCAGGCTTCAATTACATCGACACATCCTGGATCTATCACAAATACAAAAGCGAAGAGTTCGTAAGAAAATGCGTCGTCGACCGCTTCCCGCGCGGCGAGCTGCAGATCTCCTCAAAAATGCCGATCAAGTTTATCAAGAACGCTACGATCGAAAAAGTGGACGACGTATTCCACACCCAGATGAAGAGCTGCGGCGTCGATTACTTCGATACGTATCTCATGCACGGCATCAACCGCGCTTCCTATGAGACAGCGCAGAAGATCGGCTGCTTCGAGTATATGAACGAAAAGGTCAAACAGGGCGTGATCGGCCGTTTCGGCGCATCGACCCACGACGATCCGGAATTTCTCGAGATGATGCTGAACGACCATCCGGAGATCGAATTTGTCTATCTGCAGGTCAATTACCTCGACTGGGACAACCCGACGATCGCTTCCAGAGAGATGTGTGAAGTCGCGAGAAAGCATGGAAAATACATTCTCGTTATGGAGCCCGTCAAGGGCGGCCTGCTCGCGAAAGTTCCGCCGGAAGCGGAAAAGCTGATGAAGGATTACAATCCTGAAGCCTCGGTTGCAAGCTGGGCGATCCGTTTCGCGGCTTCGGCTCCGGCAGTCGACCGTGTCATGAGCGGCATGAGCACGATCGAGCAGGTGGCGGACAACATCAAGACAATGAGAGCGTTCAAGCCTCTTAACGAAGAAGAACTGACGATCTGCAAACAGGTAGCGGAGATCATCCACTCCAAGACAGAGATTCCGTGCACGCACTGCAACTACTGCCTGTCGAAATGCCCGAAACACATTCCGATTTCCGATTTCTTCTCTTTGGAAAATGACTTTTATCTCTTCGATCCGGGCCATATCGGAGGTTTCG